>JALVMZ010000084.1 GCA_027032655.1 Desulfobacteraceae bacterium | reverse complement strand
CCGCTGAACGATCCCCCAGCAGATTTGACTTTACTTTATTTATAGAATATATCAAAAATGTCAAGCACAAAGCAAGAAATAATTTTATACACAGGAGTAAATATGATTGAGAAGATAAATGAGGCTGTGGATTATATAAGGTCAGGATGTGATTTAATACCGGAGATATTGATTATTACAGGAACAGGACTTGGTGCTATATCAGAAAGGATGGAGGTTTTAAAAAGGATTCCATATGAAGATATCCCTCACTTCTGTGTCTCCACAGTGAAGGGACATAAAGGTAATCTTGTCATGGGGAAGATGGGAGGGAAAAATATTGCTGTAATGGAAGGCAGATTTCATCTTTATGAGGGCTATAGTGCACAGGAGATAACATTTCCCATCAGGGTTATTTCAAAGATGGGCGCAGGGTATCTCATGATATCAAGTGCCTCAGGAGGGCTTGATCCCTCATTTGCACCAGGGGATTTAATGATGCTAACGGATCATATAAATCTCATGGGTGAAAACCCGCTCAGGGGGCCGGAAATAGAGGAGTTTGGCTCCAGATTTCCTGACATGGTGGATGTATATGACATTGAGCTTATGGATATAGCAAGAAAGAGAGCCAGAGAGATGGGTATTGAACTCAAGGAAGGTGTGTATGTGGGGGTGCTGGGTCCCAGCCTTGAAACCCCTGCTGAGACAAGATTTCTGAGAATGATAGGGGCAGATGCGGTGGGCATGTCCACTGTGCAGGAAGTGATTGTGGGTGTACATTGCGGGATGAGGATAATTGCCATTGCTGTCATTACCAATGTCAAGATACCGGATGAGATGGAAAAAACGGATATTGACGATGTGGTATCAATGTCAGAAAGGGTTGCTCCGAAACTCGGTGAACTATGGGAAAGGATAATTGCTTCCATTTAGAAAGGAAAGAGGAATGCCCATGGATCAGATGGATATAATCATTGAAGATGGTCTGATACTCACCATGGATGAAGATGGAACAATCCATGAAAATGGCATGATTGCCATCAAGGACAGCAGGATAGTGTATGTGGGACCCGGGATTAGTGGAAAATACACGGCAGGAAAGATTATCAATGCCAGAGACTGTATTGTTATGCCAGGAATTGTAAATTGTCACACCCATGCCCCCATGAGTCTATTTAAGGGTATTGCAGATGACAGACCCCTGATGGAATGGCTTGAAAACTATATCTTTCCTGTTGAAAGAAACATGGATGAAGAATTTATATATACAGGCACACTCCTTGCCTGTGCTGAGATGATACTCAGTGGGACCACAACCTTCTGTGATATGTATCTGTTTGAGGAGCATGTTGCCCGTGCGGTCAAGATATCCGGTATGAGGGCCCTTGTGGGTGAAGTCCTGTATGATTTTGATTCTCCAAATTATGGTCCACTGGATAAGGGATTTGAATACACCGTGAATCTAATAGAGAGATGGAGGGATGATCCACTTGTCTCTATTGCGGTGGAACCCCATGCCACATTTACCTGCTCCCCTGAACTGCTTAAAAGGGCGCACTCAATTGCTGTTGAGTATAATGTGCCAGTGGTGATTCATCTTTCTGAAACACGAAATGAAGTGGAACAGATAAAAGAGAGGTATGGTATGAGACCTGCTGAATTCCTTGATTCATTGGGGCTTCTATATACTGGATTAATAACAGTTCATTGCGTGCATCTGAATCAGAATGAGATGGAACTATTGAGTAAGAATGGGGTGAAGGCAGTGGCTGTGCCAGAAAGTAATCTCAAACTTGGCTCAGGGATTGCACCGGTTACAGAGATGTTAAAGGCAGGCATAACAGTGGGGCTTGGAACAGATGGCTCTGCATCCAATAATAATCTTGATATGTTCTGTGAAATGGATACAGGAAGCAAATCCCAGAAGATAAAGACCATGGATCCATCGGTTATGGATGCAGAGACCGCTGTAAAGATGGCAACCATTTATGGAGCCAGGGTGCTTGGCATGGAAAGGGATGTGGGTTCCATAGAAAAAGGTAAAAAGGCGGATATAATTGTCATTGATACCAGGAGGCCCCACTTAGTTCCCATGTATAATCCTTATTCGCACTTAGTTTATAGTGCCACAGGAAGCGATGTTATTCATTCAATAATAAATGGAAGGCTTGTTATGGAAAACAGAGAGATTCTAACCCTTGATCTGGATGAGATAATAGAGATGGCAAACAGGGAAGCAGAGCGGGTAAAAA
>JALVMZ010000083.1 GCA_027032655.1 Desulfobacteraceae bacterium | reverse complement strand
ATCCTTTGTGGGGCTTTCGCCTCTTATTATCCTCCCATCCTCTCTCATAATCACAATATTCTCCTCTGTTACATCCCTCAACGAGACTCCTGTTGGAGTAATAATAATGTTATCTTCTATCCTCAAAGATAGATTACCACCCACTCCACGGACAAATCCCCTCTGATATAACAATTTACAGTATGAAATAAATAAATCTATCGCCTCATCTATCTTCATGCAAAACTGCTTCCCCTTTATTCTGGTATTTATGGACTGCAACTTCCTCCATGCGTGGGAGGTGTTGGAGGTGGCGTTTCATGATGAATTTCAGGCTCTCTGATTTCCATCTGCTTTACATTTTCGATATCCTCTCTCCGCTCCATATCCTCTGTCATTATATCTCTTTCCCTGGTTATGTTTTCAGGCAACTCTGATGCTGGCTCCTTAGGACCAACAATAGGACTTATAATATTTTCTAAAAATCTCCTGACACCATCAGGATTAAAAATAGGTCTTCCCAGCCCCCCTGGTCCTGCACTTATTATTTCATTTTCCTTCAAAAGATAACTCTTACCGTCCACAAGGGATGTAACAGAGACTCTTCCTTCAATACCATAAACCCTGGTAACAGGGCCTGTATGTAATGATTGAGCAATGTGAATCCCTCTCCCTGCAATCAATCTCTCTAATAGAAATGATTGTTTGACCTTATCTGAAATAATCTCAACCCCGAACTTTGTCCCCCTTACGCCCACAATAGCAGTCTTTGTCTTCAGTGTAAGTTCCACCTCAGGATATCTAAATAGCTTTACTGCATAACATATTATCTTACCCGCCCACATGTGAAATAGGGCACTCTTTTTCCCTTCCTTTGAACTGAAATATACTTTATCAATATCTAACGCTGAGTCTTCAGACATGATTATGAGATTACCCTCTTTAAATTCAATCCTTGCCCTGCAATCACCTATGGTATATATGGAATCCTTTTCATGCACAGGATCACCTTCATCAGCATAGAAGGCCCGATTTATCTCCTTCCTGAGAATAACTACTTTCCCTTTACCAGTGATTCTGCCCATCTTTCCAACCTTTTTGTAACCTGAAGGGAAGTATTTCCTTTCAATGTTCATACCTTTTAAAATATCTGGCATCCGGGCAAATACTATGGAGCCAGACAGAAATAATATAATCGCTATTAAAAAAGACAATAAGTGTATGCGTTTCATTTCACCAACCTCTTTAATAAATTAATTGATATACATTATCATCTAAAAATATATCAAATATTGCAAGGAATTTCGTTTAATCCAGATAATATCAGGTATCTGGACATTAAAACACATATCTGATATTAAAAAAGATATCCCTTTTTTGTGAGTATCGAAGGTATTATGGTAGTTTTCTGTAAGATTCATTAATGGAGGATAAGGTAGAATGAGAATTGTGCAGTTCTACGATAAAAACGGAAGGATAATTGGTGGTGTGATAACGGATAAGGCCATCTATCCATTTGAACCCCAGGCCAGTTCAATGGAATTTATTAAAAACCCGGATGGATATGAGATTTCACCCAATGGCATTCCCGTGAAGGATATCAGATTTGCACCTGTGATAAGTTCACCTTCAAAGATAATAGGTATAGGGCTAAATTACATGGACCATATAAAGGAGAGCAAAGGTGAACTACCCAGAAATCCAATCCTATTTGCAAAATTCTCCAATACCCTGATAGGGCATAACGAATATATTATATGGAGCCATGAGATTACAAAAAAGGTGGATTTTGAAGCGGAACTGGCAGTGGTAATTGGGAAAAACACCAATAGGATTGAAAATTATTATGATGCTATTTTTGGATATACATGTTCAAACGATGTGAGTGCCAGAGATCTTCAATTTGGAGATGGTCAATGGGTAAGAGGAAAAACACTGAATACATTCTGTCCCATTGGTCCCTGGATTGTAACAAAAGATGAGATTTCTAATCCACATGGACTCAGGATAAGGAGTTATTTAAATGGAAATCTAATGCAGGATAGCAATACCGAAATGATGATATTCAAAGTCCCGGAACTTATTGAATTCATATCCAGACACATCACTCTTGAACCCGGGGATATTATACTCACAGGGACACCACATGGTGTGGGGACATTTCGCAATCCCCCAATCTATATGAAAAATGGAGACGAAATCGTAATCGAAATTGAAAAGATTGGCACTCTTAAAAACATATGCAGGACAACCTGA
>JALVMZ010000082.1 GCA_027032655.1 Desulfobacteraceae bacterium | reverse complement strand
GGGTTTTACTTCTGGTGGTTTTTCTTCAAGCCCGTATTTCCATTTAAGGAATTGTTCACCTGTTGTTGGATACAGGGCAACAATTAGAAGGTCAAAGTCATCCTTGATGAGGTCTCCTGCCTTTTCCCTCACCTTATCAAGCTCTGGTTCAAGATAATCTGCTGCCCTCCCTGTAACCGGGGTCTCCCCCCTTTTATAACCTTTTAAGACCTTTTTCTGCACTTCAGGGTCAACAGGTGTTGGTGTCTTACCGTATAGTCCAAATACCAGGTCCTTTACCTCATTTGTTACCATCTTGTATTTTCCAAAAAGCACATTCAGGACTGCCTGAACACCCACTATCTGGCTGGTTGGCGTCACCAAGGGGGGTGTTCCCAGCTCCTTTCTTGTGATGGGAACCTCCTTATATACATCATCCAATCTGTGAAGTGCCTTTGCCTCCTTTAGCTGATTTACCAGGTTGGAAATCATACCACCCGGTATCTGATGGAGCAGGACTCCTGTATCTATTACTGAGATCTTGTGTTTTGCAAAGTAATCCCTGTATTTTGGAGCAATCTCTTCCAGATAATCTCCCATTTCAAGAAGGAGACTCAGGTCAAAACCAGGGTCTCTTGTGGTTCCATAAAGGGTGGCCACAATGGGTTCCACAGCAGGCTGGGATGTCCTGAGTGCAAATGGTGCCAGACATGTATCTATTATATCCACTCCTGCCTTTATTGCCTCAAGATATACCATTGAAGCCATTCCACTGGTATAATGGGTGTGAAGGTGTATGGGTATCTTTATGACCTTTTTGAGTTCTGTTATGAGTTTCCCCACATCAAATGGGGACATAATTCCTGCCATATCCTTGATACAGAGGGTATCTGCGCCCATGTCCTGTATCTCTTTTGCCTTGGATATGTAATAGTCCATATTAAATACCTCGCCACCGAGTCTCCTCTCTGTAAGTGAATAGCATATTGCCCCCTGAAAATGCTTGCCATTTGCCTTAATCCTTTCAACCACAGTCTCAAAATTCCTGAAATCATTCAGTGCATCAAATACCCTGAATACATCTATTCCCACCTCACATGCCTTGTCCACAAACAGACGGGCCACATCATCTGCATAATTACGATATCCCACTAAGTTCTGTCCCCTAAGGAGCATGGAAAATGGCGTCTTTTTTATATATTTCTTCAATGTCCTCACCCTTTCAAACGGGTCTTCAGCAAGGAATCGGTGCATGGTATCAAATGTGGCACCACCCCATACCTCCATTGCCCAGAAACCCACTGAATCCATCTTCTCGGCAATGGGAATCATGTCTTCAGTCCTCATTCTTGTGGCAAAAAGGGACTGATGTCCATCCCTGAATGTATTATCCTGAATCTTTATAGGGTTCTTGGGACCCTCTTCTAAAAAATTATCCATAGCTTACCTCCATATTCGTTTACTCTGTTTACAATATTTATCACTTTGAAAAGCTTATTAATTTACCAGATGCACAAAAATTATACAATTAAAAATTAAAAAACAATATTGCTCGCCGGACATTGCATTCCTGTTATCTCATATACTTACTTATTTCCGGTTCCTGAAAGGCCTCGGCGATCTCTTTTATGGTCTCTGCCTTTCTCCTCTTTCTGTGCCTGATAAAATAACCCATATCCTGCAGTATTGCATAATAGGCCGGCACCATGGTGAGTATGAGTATTGTTGAAAATCCAAGCCCCCACATTATGGCTGTAGCAAGGGGGGCCCAGAATGGAGATTTTCCACCAAGACCAAATGCCATGGGTGCAAGGCCAAATATGGTTGTAATGGATGTAAGGAGTATGGGTCTTAATCGCACATGGGTGGCCTTTACAATGGCACGGTAAAGATGTTTTTTATCCTGCATCCAGTATCTATTGATGAAATCTATCAGGACAAGAGAGTCATTTACCACAATTCCAGATAGTGCCAGCATCCCGATTAATGTTACAAATGTAATGGGATTATTGTGGACAATCAGACCCACTATCACCCCTAAGGTAACAAAAGGTATGGTAATCATAATAATAAATGGCTGAGAAAATGAATTAAATTCAAGTGCAAGTATAAAAAATATGAGAAGCAGGGCCAGGATACCTGCATTTCTGAGCTCCCTGAGGGATGTGTTTGTCTCTTCCTGAAGCCCCCCTGCTGTCATACTTGCTCCCGGGTATCTCTCTCTGATACTGTTAAATTTCTGTTGCGCTATCTGATTTGCCCTTACAGAGGTCATCTTCTCTCCTGTAAACATACTTATAATCCTGGATAGACCCTTTTTCCTGTCCTGAATACCTTTTATTGATGCGGTAATCCTTACAGTCTGCTTTCCATTATAATGATAGATGTTGTGGAAACCGGGACTAAGCCTTACCTTTGCCACTTCCTTAAGAGGAACCAGTGTTCCTTCATTTGTTAAAAGCCTGATGTTCAGGAGGTCGTCAAAATCCTTTCTGAACTCAGGCAGATATTTCAGTCTTATCTCCTGCTCTTCTTCTCCTCTATGGTATTTTCCCACTGTAAAGCCATGAAAGGCGGATTGTGTTGCAATTACCAGTTGTTCCTGATCAATGCCCAGTGCCTTTGCCTTATCTTCATCAACAGTTATCTCAAGCAACTGCTTCTGCTTGGAGTAATTATCCTGAATATCCACTATGCCTTTGTGCCGGGAGAGCTCCTCTTCTATTAGCCTTGCAATCTCTGCTGATGTCTCCCAGTTTCTTGACTGAATCTTCAAATCCACATCAGCTCCCACAGGGGGGCCTTCCAGCAGTCGTTCCATTACATATGAAGAGACCCCCATGGATCTCAAGAGCTTGTCCACATCTGGCCTGATCTTTTCCATTATCTGAACCACACTGTGTTTCCTTTTCTCAGGGGGTTTAAGTATAACATTCAGTATTCCGTAGTGATAACCATAAACAGGCTCATAATTTATCTCCTTCATACCTGCAATGGCAATTGGTGCTTCCAGTTCATCCCCCACCTTTTCTTTGACCAGGTCACTTAACTTCATCAGGACCTCTTTTGACTCCTCTAAGGTTGCACCCACAGGGAGGTCAAAATGGATGTTAAATCTGGGAAATGCATCCGTTTTCGGGAACAGTTCAAAGTCTGTCTGAAAATACAGGAAAAATGCAAGAATGGTGGACAGAACAATTACAAGCACTGATATATAACGGTGCTTTAGAATCATCCTGAGATATGGATAATAGACCCTTCTAAGTGGGGAAAAAATATCAAAACGAGCCCTTGAGACACTCTTTTTGAGGGATTTTTCCGATGTGAGCTCAACCACATGGGAAGGTAGCATGAAAAATGCCTCAAACAGGGATGCACTAAGTGCAAAAAGCACAACCTTGGGCAATATGGCAAGATATCTTCCAATTACTCCACCTATCATGAAAAGAAGTGGAAAAAAGGCAGCCATATTGGTGCTAACTGATGCAATAACAGGTCCCACCACCTCTCTGCTACCTGTAATTACTGCGTCCTTAATAGAGTAACCACTCTCCATGTATCTGAATATATTCTCTATCACCACTATAGCATCATCAACAAGGATTCCAAGCACCAGAATCAATCCAAAAAGCGTTACACCATCCACCGACAGATTAAATATCTTCATAAGAATAAATGTAATAAGGAATGAAAATGGGATTCCAATGGATGCAAATATCGCATTTCTCATTCCCATTGATATCCAGAGTATAAAAAATACCGCAATCATCCCCAGCATGGCATTTATCTGCAGTTCTTTTATTCGCTTCTTTATTACCCTTGACTGGTCAAAATAAATGGTGGTCTTAATCCCGGGATACTCCTTCTCAATATTCTTCGTCATTGCCTTTACACTATCCACTATCCTGATTATATTGGTATTTCTCTTTCTTTTAACAGAGAGCACCAGGGCGGGTTTATTATCGATAAATGTAAGGGTTCTTGGTTTTTCAAGGGTTGGGGTTATCCTTGCTATATCCCTTAGATAAACATTCTTTCCACGGACGCTCCTGATTACAATATTTCCCAGTTCACGAACATCATCGGGCTCACCAAGCATACGAATTGCAATCTCCCTTGAGTTAATATCCAGGGTTCCGCCAGGAAGATTTGAAGTCCTATCTGATATTGCCTTTGCCACCTCTTTAATGCTTATCCCATAAGCAGACATCCTGCCCGGGTCAATTTCAATCCATATCTCCTTGTCCCTCTCACCATGAATCACCACCTCAGAGACACCGTCAATATTTTCCATCTCATCTGCCACATCCCTGGCTATCTCCTGAAGCTCCATCATGGGCAGATCCCCTGAAAGCCCCACCATACAGACAGGGAAAAGTGCGATCTCCACCTCTATCACTTTGGGCACCTTGGCATCCTCAGGTAGGTCTTCCACCCTGTCCACTGCATTTCTCACTTCCTGCATTGCCTGATCAATCTCATAATCTGAGAGATGGCTCTGAAAATATATGTGTATCTTGGATGTGCTCTCAAAACTATTGGATTCATATCTCTTTATTTCACTTATCCCGTCCAGTTCATCTTCTATCTTATTGGTTACAAGCTTTTCCATCTCCTCTGGAGAATATCCAGGACAGAGGGTTACTATTATGGCCTCTCCCACAGTGAGATCAGGATCTAAGTATCTTGGCATGGAAACATAGGAATAGGTTCCCAGGATAACGATTATTAGAATTGCCATCCTTACAACTACAGGCCTATTTATGACAAATCTGGTAATAAACATATTTAATAATTCATTTCGTTACTATTTCTCTGATTTCCACCTCATCACCATCTTTTATACCTGATGGATTAATAATTAAAAGTTCCCCTTCATTCAGTCCCGATAATATCTCCACCATGTCTTCTTCAAATGAACCGATTTTGACCTCCCTGAATCTGGCCTTCTGATCGTTTACAATAAACACCCCCCATTTCCCATTCTTCTCTTTCAGAAGAGAGGATGGTATCCTTATTTTATTATTTTTTTGTGAAAGTTTAATCCTCACCCTGCAACTCATACCATCGGCCATGAGGGGATCAGGTTTCTCCACAATGAGCTCCACAGGGAAGGAACGGGTTATGGGATCAGCAGATGGTGAAATAAAGCTTACTTTTGCAAGGAATTCCCTGCCAGGAATAGCATCCAGAGTAAATTTATACTGTTTTCCTATCTTGATAAATGGTATATCCTTTTCTGCACAGGATATCCTTATCTTCATCTTTGAGCGATCAATTATCCTGGTAATAATTGTGCCAGGGGAGACAATTTCTCCCTCCTCCAGTTCCCTGAATACAATCACTCCATCAATGGGTGCCTTAATTATGGATTTGTTATATCTGTCCTTAGCTATCTCAAATTCTGCCTCTGCCTGCTTTAACTTTGACCTTGCAGATTGTCTGTCCTCAGCCCTTGGCCCCTTTTTTGCTAATTCAAGTTTGTTCGATTGTGCCTTTACCCTTGCTCGGGCAAGGTCAAGCATTTTCTTGGCCTCATCATATGCCTTCTTTGATACAGCATGACTTTTGTAAAGGGCGGATATGCGATTGAAATCTCTCTCAGCATCCCTGAGCTGAGCCCTTGCCTCCATGAGCAGTGCCTCCTGAATCTTTATCTCCTCAGGTCTGCTACCCTTTTCAATCTTCTCAAGATTGCTCTTTGCATTCTCAAGCACTGCCCTTGCCTGTTTTAGATAAAGTAAATATGTTGATGTCCCGATATGTGCCAGTATACTACCCTTCTTAACCCTATTACCCTTTTCAAAAAACAGCCTCTCCACCCTGCCTCCAACCTCTGAAGACACATCAATCTTCTGAATTGCCTCAAGGGTCCCCACATACTCTATATAATTTTGGGGCATGTCTGCTCTGACAGGCTCCACAAACACCACCCTCTTCCGCCTTGTTGTCTCATTGCCCTGGCCTTTTTTGTCACTACTATCACCACATGCAATTACAAACAAAATACAAATGAGTGCCAATATTTTCAAAATCTTACTCATCCCTGAGGCTCCTTTTCATCATCTATTGATGCTCTTTTCTGCCCTTTTTACTTCCATGACAAATCTCTTTACCTTTTCAAAATCCTTTTTAAATCTGATTATTCTGCCCTTTTCATCTCTCATATTTGTCATGGAACAGCTATCAGCACCCCGGGCACCTGTCCTTTTAAGTGCCTCATAGACATTTTCAGGGGAAAGTCCTCCTGCAATTATAACAGGCACCTGAGTTGCCTTTACCAGATCTCTTACCATATCCCAGTTACAAACCTTTCCGCTAATCCCTATATAACCCTGAACAATATCCTGTGTTTGCTTGGTATCTGCAAGAAAATAATCTGAGACAGTCTCAAATTCCCCTGCCACATCAAGAGGAGAGTATGAGGGATTAACTCCTGGCTCTGGAAACGGTATTGTCCTCATTAATAATAGTTCAGGATACTTCTTCTTCAATCTTTCCTGTAGCACTAAGTAGCTTTTAATTAAATCTCTTTCCCCCGCCATATCTTCGCAGAAATGGATAATATCAGGCATGTAATAGTCAATTACCCTCTCTATTGTGTCAATCTCATTGAAAAGTGGAATTATGCTGTGCTTTCTTTGACTCTCTTTCAGGAGTATGGATACTTCTTTAATTGAGTTATCCTTCCAGTCATCCTGTGATAAGAGAACGCTTCCAATATGGTCAACTCCAAGCTCAATACACTTTTCTGCCTCATATGGGGTCTGTATCTCATATATCTGAACAATCATCCACTCTCACCTCAGCAGAAATCCCAACTATAATAATATATTGAGGTATCTTTCTTGCCCGCTTCTTTGTCAATATAATTCTTCATTACTACCCTTTATGCAATTAATTTATTTAAAGAGGATTTTGTTGTTGATAATATTTTTAAACTAATATATCTTTATTTTAAATAACAAAACATGAATATATAGGATTCTT
>JALVMZ010000081.1 GCA_027032655.1 Desulfobacteraceae bacterium | reverse complement strand
CTTTGCTCTCAGCTCCCTTGCCACAGGCCCAAATATCCTGGTTCCTATAGGCTCATTCTGCTGATTTATCAATACAGCAGAATTATCATCAAACTTGATATAAGAACCATCAGGTCTTTTGACCTCTTTTGCAGTCCTTACCACTACAGCTCTTACCACATCCCCTTTTTTAACCTTTGAATTCGGGACTGCATCTTTTACAGACGCAACTATTATATCTCCTACGCTTGCGTATCTCCTCTTGGAGCCACCCAGCACCTTAATACAGAATATCTGTTTTGCTCCTGAATTATCAGCAACATTTAATCTGGTATGCACCTGAATCATGGGAGTTGCTCCTGATCTTGATCTTCTTTGAGCAGATCAATGCCCTTTGCTTCACTTCTCTCAATAATATCTATCACCTGCCATCTCTTTCTCTTACTTAAGGGTCTTGTCTCAATTATCTTTACCCTGTCACCCACCTCACATTTATTCTGGGGGTCATGGGCCATATATCTAACTCTGTCCCTTATATATTTATGATACTTTCTATGCTTTTTAATTTTTATCACTTCAACAACGGCGGTCTTATCCATCCTATTCCTTACTACAGTGCCAATAAAGGTCTTCCTTTTCCCCCTCTGATTCATTCTATCCTCTTCTATTGGAATTAAGTTTTTCATTTATAATAGTCTTTACCCTTGCTAAATCCCTTCTTGCTCTTTTCAGGGCAGCAGTATTAGAAAGTTCACCAGTTGCTTTCTGAAACCTGAGATTAAAAAGCTCCTGTCTTAATTCAATCTCTTTCTCTTTTAACTCTTCAACGCTCATATCTCTTAACTCTCTGGCCTTCATTAGGCTCCACTCCTGACAACAAATCTTGTGGCAAAGGGGAGTTTATGGCTTGCAAGCCTCATAGCTTCTGCGGCCACACTCTCTCCAACTCCCTTTAATTCATAAATAATACGGCCTGGTTTAATGACTGCAACCCACCCTTCGGTGGAACCTTTACCTTTACCCATCCTGGTCTCAGCAGGCTTCTTTGTTATTGGTTTGTCAGGGAAAACCCTGATCCATATCTTGCCACCCCTCTTTACATGCCGTGTTATTGCGACTCTTCCTGCCTCAATCTGCTTTGAGGTCATGTAACCACATTCAAGGGCCTGGAGACCATAATCACCAAACTCCAGTGTAGAACCTTTACTTAAGGCCTTTCCCTTGAGTCTTCCTTTCTGTCTTCTCCTGTATTTTACCTTCTTTGGACTCAGCATAATAGCCTCTTAAGCACCCTTTTCAGGCAGAATCTCTCCTTTATAAATTATGACCTTTACACCAATAACTCCATAAGTGGTGAATGCTTCTGCAAAACCATAATCAATATCTGCTCTCAGGGTATGTAGCGGAACCTGCCCTACCCTGTACCATTCTCTTCTCGCCATCTCTGCTCCACCAAGTCTTCCAGCACATGCTATCTTGATGCCAAGGGCTCCAAACCTAAGGGCAGAGCTTACAGCCTTTTTCATTGCTCGTCTGAATGAGACCCTCCTTTCAAGCTGAAGGGCCACGTTCTCAGCCACCAGTTGTGCCTCAATTTCGGGTCTTCTTACTTCCTGGATATCAATAAATATCTCTCTCCTGAACATCTTTTCAAGTTCCCTTTTCAGATTCTCTATCTCCACTCCCTTTTTTCCTATCACGAGCCCTGGCCTTGCAGTATGAATCTTTATTCTTACTTTATTGGAGGCCCTTTCAATCTCAATCCTTGATACTCCTGCCTGGTAAAGCCTCTTTTTAATAAACTTCCTGATTTTGTGGTCTTCCAGAACAAAATTAGGATAATCCTTTTTTGCGAACCACCTTGAATCCCATGTCCTGTTTATTCCGAGTCTAAAACCAATAGGATGAACTTTTTGACCCAAATGGAACCTCCTGTATAAATACTATTTATTCCATCTCATCCAGAATAACTGTAAGATGAGATGTCCTTTTTCTTATTCGGGTGGCCCTGCCCAATGCCCTCGGCCTCCACCTTTTCATGGTCGGTCCTTCATCCGCATAAATCTTTTTAATAAAGAGTCGATCCACATCCATATCGTGATTATTTTCTGCATTTGCAACAGCAGAGTTAATTAATTTCCTGAGTATTCTCGCCCCTTTTTTGGGCGAAAAGGCAAGTATATTTAATGCATCCTCAACTGTCTTCCCCCTTACCTGATCCATTATCAGCCTAACCTTTCTGGGGGATATCCTTACATATCTTG
>JALVMZ010000080.1 GCA_027032655.1 Desulfobacteraceae bacterium | reverse complement strand
ACCAAAAAGCAAGGACGGTATGCCCATCCATGAGATCCCGACAATGAAAAGCCAGAAATATCCATACCACCATGGCACCTCAATGGTGACGTCCGGCGGCAGATAGCCGGGAATAACGCCGGGGATACCCGATTGTGGTATAAATGTGCCCCAGCCGGTTCTCAATAGATTGAAGGACAATGCAATAAGGCCGAAGACAAAAAGGTTGAATTTTTTGCGCGGACTGAGGTGGATAGCCAGAAAAAGGAGAAAAAGGACGGCAACGACCGACGGGTCGGAAGTGCCCGAGCCGCGTATCTGCCATGCAAAGCCCAATAATAAAGCAGCCAGTATCACCCCATGGAGCCGTATTTTGGAGATTGCGATACTATTTGTGAAAGCCCTGGTCATTGATCTTTTTGTATAAAGTACCGTTATTTCACAGGCTCATACTATTAGAGTCATGAAGATAGGGCTAATATTCATTCAATTTTCATGAGGGTTGGCGCCTTCTATTTAAAATCTCAAATTCAAGGCTCTTTTCCGAATACATCTTTTTCAACCGCGCATTTTCTTCTTCAACATCCTTCAGTCGCTTCAACTCACGAAGCCCCATGCCGCCATAATTACTCTTCCAGGTATAAAACGCAGCTTCGCTTATCCCGTGTTGACGGGTAATCTCTGAACCCTATTCCCTGAGTCCTGTTCTCTAAGGATTTTTAAAATCTTTCTCTGTTTAAATATGCTCTTTTTCATTTTGACATGTTATTAAGTTTTACTCAAATTTTAACCTGTCTTATTTTTCCAGCCTAGTGCCCAATCCATAATAATCTTTTCATAATTCTACTTTTTATAACTTAAATTCGTATCTTAAAAAGATAGAAGTATCATCGTTTCCCCCAATCTTTATTTGGTTCTTTCCCTAAAACCAGTTCAAGTTTTCCTCCTTTTGTAAACATCTGATGTGAAAAATGAAATTTATCCCAGGTCTGTCCATTTAATGTGGCAGATTGAATATATACATTTTCACTTGTGTTGTTTTTAGAGGATATTATAAACTTCTCTCCCTGATAATAATCAGGATGCAGGTAAATCTCAACATTATCAAATATCGGAGAGGTAATATCATAAGATGAATTAATTGATGCTCCTCCATCCATTTGAAATAGTCCAATTGCCATCAATACCCCAAGTGCCCCCATTTGTCCCTGGTCCTCATCTCCATTATAACCATCGTAAGGACTGACTCCTCCAAAAGTTATCTCTTTCACTTTTCTAACCCATTTTTGTGAAAGCCAGGGAGTGCCGCTATAATTAAATATGTGTGCCATTTGGCAGGATGGTTGATTCTCATAATCAACCCAGCTTTCAGCATGTTTTCCATGATCAGCAATAAAGCGGTTATGAATAGATTTTTCGAATGAGCTATTTAAAAAATCTGAATACCTTTCATTTCCTCCAAATAACCCGATCAGACCATCTAAATCATGAGGAACAAAGTTGGTATAAATAGCAGAATTACTTTCGCAAAATCCAATTGAATTAATGCCTTTACCAATTGGGCTGAAATTATCAATCCATGTGCCGTCAATATTGCGTGGATGAATAAACCGGGTTTCGGCATTCCATAATTTACGATAGTTTTTAGAACGTTCCATGAAATAATCATAATCATCCTTTTTATTCATAGTTTTTGCCATCTGGGCAATACACCAATCCTGATACGAATATTCAAGCGTCATGGCAGCGCCATCTTTATGCATGCCCTTACCCTTTACACCTTCGGGGACATAACCCCTCTCTATGTAATAGGTCATTCCTCCTCCTTTGGGATCGTCATCATGTTCATAACCTGCCCTGTCGCGGATACCGCCTAAATGTGCATTTTTCAGCAAACCCTCATAAGCAAGGTCAATGTCATAGTTTCTTATCCCTTTATTATATGCACAGGCAAAGAATGCTGCAGCAGGGTCTCCTATCATCACATAGGTATAATTACCACCTGATGGCCCACGGGGTATCAATCCTCCATCTTTGTACATATTCAGCATTGTGTTGCAGAAACCATCCATAATTTCTGGATAAACCATGGACCAGAGTATATTTATAGTCCAGTGGCTTCCCCACAATGCGTCAAAATTATATTGGGGAAATTTGGGAATGCCCTTTTCATCTACCTCTACTTGTTTTATTTCAGGTTTCTCCCCGGTCATATCACAGTAATCACCATTCACATCGCTTACTATCCTTCTTCCCAACAATGCATGCCATAAATC
>JALVMZ010000079.1 GCA_027032655.1 Desulfobacteraceae bacterium | reverse complement strand
CTTCCTCCAATTGATGCATCGAAATTGCTGATTCCCAGCTTTGCAACAGAAATACTATTATGGACGGCCCTTTCAGGAGATATATGATGGGGATGATAGCCAAACATCCTTAGCTGTTCTTCATTTCTGTGTTTTAACACCTCCTCCCACACATGACATGTCCATTTCTCATCTGCTACACCCTGAAGGTCAGTAAGTGTTACACGAATCACACCAGCGTCAATCATCTTATCAATATAGGCATTAACCATACCGGGCTCAGGTCTGATAAGGGTGTTATTACTGGTATCATGATAACCAAATGCGGCTGAAAGATATAAAACTACCCTGATACCACTATCTTTTGCGTCCCTGATTATAGATTCATACCGCCTGATACTCTCTCTAACACTGCATCCCAGATTCTTTAGATTGTGCTCCTCAACCACAGAAAAAAAAACTCCGATGGTATGATCAAGGCCATCAGGGCCAAGGCCCATGGAGAGGAATCTCTCATACCCTTTCCAGTTGGGGACAAGCGTGATGAATTCAACACCGCTTACATCCTTTATATACCGGATCAGTTCATTTAACAGGGCTGGCTCCATTGCAGGTGCAAGTGTGGGATTTACAAAAGAGAATACCTCTATCCTTCTAAATCCTGCATAAACAATATCTTTAACTATCTCTGCCCTTATCCTGGGGTTGAATATATGAAGATATCCGGATGGGACATTCTGCCCGAACTCCCTCAATGTCACATCTGTTATTGTTACCTGCTTATTCATATTTACCAATAATAAATCTTTATAATTGACAATTTCAAGTGATCTTCATATAAGATTCTTGGATTTAATACTTTTTCACAATTCATGGAAATTGTTGATTTGATAAGCTCTTAAAAAATGAGAGCTTTGTAAAAATGATTCATATTCCGTCTGTCATCCTGAGGGTGTCAGGTATAATCATCTCTGTCATCCTGAGGGTGTCTGAAAGACACCCGAAGGATCTATGAGATGCTTCGGGGCTTCGCCCCTCAGCATGACAGATAGGGTAATTCCAGATATACTTTGAAAAAATATCATTTAATTGAGTTTTGCAAAGCTTTTAAAAAATAAATATCAAAGAGGGGTTGCACATGGATTTTAATTTATCAATGGAGCATGAAATCCTCAGAAACACAGTGAGACAATTTGCAGAAAATGAGATTAAACCTGTGGCAAGGGAACTGGATGAAAGGGAAGAGTTCTCCTATGAAACAATGGCAAAGATGGCCGAAATTGGTCTTTTCGGTATGTTTGTATCTGAGGAATACGGTGGGCAGGGGATGGACTACCTCTCCTATATAATAGCCACAGAGGAGATTGCAAGGGTAGATGGTTCCCATGCAGCAACAGTTGCAGCAGGCAATTCACTTGGTATTGGACCCATTTATTATTTTGGTAATGAAGAGCAGAAAAGAAGGTATCTTCCTGATCTGTGTGCTGGAAAAAAACTCTGGGCATTCGGTTTAACCGAACCAAATGCAGGTTCTGATGCAGGAAATACCCAGACCACTGCTGTGCTTGAAGGGGACAACTGGATAGTAAATGGTAGCAAGATATTTATAACCAATGCATCCACAAAGATATCCGCAGGAGTCACTGCACTCTGTAGAACCGGAACAAGGGAAGATGGAAGGCCTGAACTATCCTGCCTGCTCATTGAAACCGGCACTCCAGGTTACACTGCCAGGGAGATGCATGGTAAGATGATGTGGCGTGCATCAAATACAAGTGAACTCTATTTTGATGACTGCAAGGTGCCAAAGGACAATCTCCTGGGACCGCGGGGGCACGGCTTCTACCAGATGATGCAAACCCTTGATGGGGGAAGGCTATCCATAGCTGCTATGGGACTGGGTGGAGCACAGGGTTGCTTTGAACTGGCACTTAAATATAGCAAAGAGAGGGTTCAATTTGGGAAACCAATATCAAATTTCCAGGTCAATGCATTCAAGCTGGCTGATATGGCACTTGAAATAGAATGTGCCCGTTTGCTTCTTTATAAGGCCTGCTGGCTCAGGGATAATAATAAAAAAATCACAAAAGAGGCTGCAATGGCAAAGCTCTATTGCTCTGAGGTCATGTATAGGTGTGCAAATCATGCTGTGCAGCTCCATGGTGGTTATGGACTTATGAAGGAATACGATGTGGAGAGATTCTATAGAGACCAGAAGCTCCTGGAAATAGGAGAAGGGACATCCGAGGTTCAGAGAATCGTTATCTCAAGGTTAATAG
>JALVMZ010000078.1 GCA_027032655.1 Desulfobacteraceae bacterium | reverse complement strand
CGCAGTATGTTCTTGATCGGAATCTATTTTCCAGGGACAATCGGCTAACACTGGGGGTGGATTATTACAGAACAGATTATGAGGCCTCTCAAGGGGCATTTAAGGGGGCAAAGACAAACAAATATGACCACACCCGCACATCCATTGCAGGATATGTGCAAAATGAATGCAATATTATCCCTTCCTTAGTCCTGAATACTGGTGTAAGATATGAATCCCCTAAACTGAGACTGGGAGGAGACCTGGGAGGGAATCTGGTTGAAAGAGAGATACACAAAGGAGAGTGGGCATGGAATATAGGAGCGGCTTATTCTTTGAATCAGAATGCGGGTATATTTGGAAGAATATATCGTTCCTTCAGATACCCCACCGTGGATGAATATATGAACCTATTTACAGGTGCTATCAATGATAGTCTGAGGCATGAAACTGCATTAGGTTATGAGGCAGGAGTAAGAATATCGAAGACAAAGAGAGTGAATTTGCAGATGAGACTATTTCTCCTCGATGTGGATGATGAGATCGCATGGAATAACACCACCAACCAGAATGAGAACCTGGAAGATACAAGACACATGGGAGGCGAATTAAATTTTGATATAGGCCCTTTAGACATCATGAGGTTTTATGGGAGTATCGGTTATCTGAGCGCAAAATTTACAAGTGGTGACAATGATGGGAAAAAGATACCGCTTGTCCCTGAATGGAAGGGGAATATGGGAATAAGGCTTAATCCGTTTGACAACCTGACCATGAGATTACAGTATAATTATGTGGGAAAGAGATTTTTTGGCAATGATTATGCAAATACCCAGAAGAAGATGGATGATTATGGAACAGTAGATTTTTACCTGTGTTATAAATTAAAAAGGGTTGAGTTTTTCCTGAATGGGAAGAATATATTTAATGAAAAATATAGTGATTGGGGCTTTTATAACTCATGGAATAATACATTCAATTATTACCCCATGCCAGAAGCGATATATTACGGAGGTCTGAGATTAAATTTTTAATAAGAATTATCATATCATTTTTATTTATTATACAGGGGGCATCCTATGCCCCCTGTGGCACATTTCTGGATGCACTAAACAGACCCATAGAACTGAAAACGGTGCCGATGAGGATAGTTCCCCTTGCCCCCAGTATAACAGAGATACTATATTTCCTGGGGCTTGGGGAAAGGGTGGTGGGGGTTACAACCTTCAGTTATTATCCCCCTGAGGCGAGAACCAAACCGTCCATAGGAAGCTATATAAATCTCAACATAGAAAGGATTGTATCCCTCTGTCCGGACCTGGCAATTGGAACAGTAGATGGAAATCAGCCAGGGAGTATCAGATTGCTTGAGCGTGCGGGGGTAAAAGTGTATCTTGTTAATCCCAGGAGGGTTTCCGAAATTATAGATACGATTAATAAGATTGCCACTGTTTGTGGAGTGCCTGAGAGGGGTATAGCGATAGCCAATAGACTGAGGCAAAGGGTCAATTGGATCAGGGAAAAGACCCATTCTCTTACCAGACCCAGGGTATTTTTACAGATAAACCTGAGACCCATTATGAGTGTAAACAGAAATACTATCCACAATGATATAATCCGACTGGCAGGAGGGATAAATATCACTGAAAATGAACCTTACACCTATCCAAGGGTAAGCATAGAAGAGATAATAAAGAAGAACCCTCAGGTGATTATAATTTCATCAATGGAAAGGGGAGGGGAGTTTAAAAGGGCAAAGGAAGAATGGTTAAAATGGTCAACAATAAGTGCAGTAAGACATGGGCGTATCTATCTTATGAACTCTGATCTTATTGACAGGCCTTCTCCAAGAATAATTGATGGGCTGGAACAGATGGCCAAAATAATTCATCCTGAGGCAGGTTGGTGAAATGCCAGATTCAAGAAAAGTTCCATTGCCCCCTGAACCACCAGTTAATCCCGGATATATTCTGAAAATATGCCTGGTGGCGTTGACCCTGCTTATTATAATATCAATCCTATCTATATCAATGGGCACAGTCCATGTCCCTTATAAAGAGCTCATTAAGATACTGCTTTCTCCTGGATCCAGCACAGGGATCTCTTCCACTGTTATATTAAAGATAAGATTACCCAGGATTGTGCTCGCCGGTATGGTTGGTTTTTCACTTTCAATGGGTGGAGTTGTGTTTCAGGCGGTTTTAAGAAATCCACTGGCTGACCCATTCATACTTGGTGTATCCAGTGGTTCTGCGCTTGGCGCAGTATGCGGTATCATTA
>JALVMZ010000077.1 GCA_027032655.1 Desulfobacteraceae bacterium | reverse complement strand
ATGAGGATCCCATGAGTGGTTATCCTCTCTGGTGGAAGACAGATGTGGAGATAAGGAAAATCTAAACCATAAAGGGGTTGAGATGAAAGAAAGACATGGCAAACATAAATACGGGATGGTAATTGATCTGGATAAGTGCACAGGGTGCAAGACTTGTGTTGTGGCCTGTGCAACGGAGAATAATGTAACAGTCAGGGCAGACGAGTCAGATAAACAACGCAGTATCTCATGGATGCAGGTATTTCAAATCACAAATGGAAAGAGGTTCCCTGAGTCAAGGATAAATTATTTCCCAAGGCCATGTATGCACTGCGATCACCATACTCCATGTGTATCTGTGTGCCCTCCAACAGCTACCAGACTGGATCCCAATACAGGCATAGTGGGTCAGATCTATACCAGGTGTATAGGATGCAGATACTGCCAGGCAGCATGTCCTTATCATGCCAGATATTTTAACTGGTGGGATGGATACAAGCTGGCCAAGCCCTTTCCAGATGGGATGGAAAGGGCACTGTCTCCAGAGGTATCTGTCAGGATGAGGGGTGTGGTTGAGAAGTGCAACTTCTGTCATCACAGGTTAATGAGGGCCAAGATGAAGGCTTATGCAGAGGGAAGAGAAGAGCTTGAGGAACATGAATATCAGACTGCATGTGCTGAGGCCTGTCCCGCACAGGCCATAACTTTTGGTGATTTAAACAATCCAGATCACAAGGTGTCAAAATTGAGTAAGAGCCCTCATGCATTCCGTCTCCTTGAGCGACTTGGAACAGAGCCCAAGGTGTATTATCTTTCAACCAGGGAATGGGTGAGAAGACTTGCTGATAATTATCTGGAAAGCTTAGAGAAGTTTAAACCCATATGAAAAGGGATGCCCTTCAATACAGGAGGATAAAATATGGATTCATTACTGATACCTGAAGGAGTGAAAAGATGTAGTCCAGGGAAGTTTTTTGTGTGGACACTTCCGTGGATTGGACTTCTCATATGGGGGTTGGTCTCTGCATTTTTCTGTCTGTTTTTTGGACTTAATCAGACCAATATGAGTAATATATTCGCATTTGCTCTATGGATAGTGTTTGACCTTGCGGTTATTGCACTTGGAGCTGGAGCATTTTTTACAGGTTTTCTTACATACATAATAGGCAGAAAGGAATTAAAGGATATCATCAATGCAGCGGTTATTATAGGCTTTATCTGCTACTCCGGTGCAGTTGCCATGCTGGGGATTGATATAGGTCAACCACTGAGGGGATGGTTTATTTTCTGGCACGCAAATGTGCACTCCATGTTAACAGAGGTTTCTTTCTGTATCACAACCTATCTGGGGGTGCTGTTAATCGAATATATACCCATAATACTTGAAAACAGACAGCTCGATAAGATCCCTGAACTTCATCTATTTGGTCATAATCTTCATCATATAATGGCGATCTTTGCAGCAACGGGAACATTCCTTTCCTTTTTTCATCAGGGATCACTTGGTGGCATGTTTGGTGTAATGTATGCAAGGCCTTTTGCTTACAGGTGGGAATTCTATATCTGGCCAACCACATTCTTTCTGTTCGTTATCTCTGCCATAGCAGCAGGTCCATGTTTTACAATACTGTGCGTAAAACTTGCTGAGGCCCTGACAAGAAAGAGACTTGTTCCCGGGAAGGCGATTCAGACACTGGCAAAGATCTCCGGCATTATCCTTGCCATTTATATGGTCCTGAAGATAGCGGATACACTGGGCTGGATTTTTGATCTGGCGCCAAAGGCAGGTATGAAATTTATGGATTTTTACCGTGAGGGCCCTTATGGGGTATGGATGCTGGTTGCTGAAATAGTCGTATTTGGCATAATACCTGCCATAATGCTCAATATTAAGAAGGCAAGGGAATCGCAGGGATGGCTGATAACAGCATGTCTTATGAATTGCACCGGTATTGTGTTGAATCGTTTCGTCTTTATTGTGGTAAATCTTGCCATTCCGGTTATGCCCTTTGACAGGTTCTGGAGTTATATACCCACATGGCAGGAGTGGGGTATTGCTCTTGCACTTGTTGGATACGGATTTTTACTGTTTTCTCTCTCTTACAGGTATTTACCACTTTTCCCAAAAGAAAGAGAGCTTAATCCTGCTCTTTATTCGCAATAAAAGGAGGGTGATATGACCCCATTTTCCTTTGAATGGCAATGGAACATAGATTATCTGATATTTATGGGATTTCTTTATCTTGCCCTTACTATTATAGCATGTGGAATTGTTTACTGTCTGGTAAAGACCTGGCTTCAACTGGGTCAGGAAGAAGAGGAGATGCAGGCTGAGATACCATCAAGAAAAAGGTATTCTGAATATTAGAGCCATATAACTGTATCCCTTCTCCAGTGTTCGTCATCTTTATTGGGATAATCGAGATTATAGTGAAGTCCCCTGCTTTCTTTTCTTAAAAGGGCGCAGGTGATTATTAACTCAGCAACCACCGCCAGATTCCTTAACTCCAGCAGGTCTCTTGTAACAATAAAATTCCAGTAATATTCTTTTATCTCTTCCTGTATTATCTTTACCCTGCTTATGGCCCGCTGGAGTCTCTTGTTTGTCCTTACAATACCCACATAATTCCACATAAATCTTCTTATCTCATCCCAGTTGTGGCTGACCACCACCATCTCTTCGCTGTCAGTGGCAGTGCCGGGGTCCCACACTGGAACGCCGGGAAATGGTTTGTCCCTGTTTTCCTCAAGATACTTAGATGAATGAATGGCAGACCTTTTTGCAAACACAAGCGCTTCAAGCAGGGAGTTGCTTGCAAGTCGATTCGCACCATGAAGACCGGTGCAGGCCACTTCTCCAATGGCGTATAGATTATTGATATTGGTCAATCCGTTTTTGTCTGTAAGGAGCCCCCCGCACATATAATGGGCTGCTGGAACAACTGGTATAGGTTCCCTGGTAATATCTATCTGATACTTCAGGCATGTCTCATATATGTATGGGAATCTGTTCTTGATAAAATCTGTCCCCCTGTGACTTATGTCCAGATATACACATTCGTCACCACTCTTTTTCATTTCAAGGTCAATGGACCTGGCCACTATATCCCTGAATGCCAGCTCCTTCATTGGGTGATATTTTTCCATAAATCTGTTTCCCCTGCTATCCAGGAGAATCCCCCCTTCACCCCTTACTGCCTCTGATATCAGGAAATTCTTTGCCATGGGGTGGTAAAGACATGTGGGATGAAACTGGACAAATTCCATATTGGCAACTTTGACCCCTGCACGATATCCCATGGCTATTCCATCACCTGATGCAATATCTGGATTGCTGGTATAGAGATAGACCTTACCTGCACCACCTGTTGCAAGCACGGTAACCTTTGCCAGAAATGTAATTACCTGGCCACTGTTCACATCCAGCACATAAGCACCCCAGCAGGTCTCCTCTGTCTCTGAGACCACTATGCCCCGCTTTATCATCTTTGATTTTGTTATGAGGTCTATGGCCATATGGTTTTCATATATTTCAATATTGGGATTTGCCTCTGCCTGCTCAAGCAGGGCCCTCTCCACTTCATGTCCTGTCCTGTCCTTGGTATGGACTATTCTTCTCCTGGAATGCCCTCCTTCGATGCCAAGGTCAAGTCCTGTGTCTCCAGAATTTTTTGTAAAATTGACCCCAAGACTCTGTAGTTCCTTTATCCTATCAGGGCCTTCATTTATAACCATTCGCACCACATCTTCATGACACAGGCCGTCTCCTGATTTGAGCGTATCCTGGATGTGAAGATCAAAGCTATCCTGTGGATCAAATACAGAAGCAATACCACCCTGGGCATAATTGGTGGATGTCTCCATCTTCTCCTTTTTGGTGATGATCGAGACCCTGCCATGCCTTCCTGCTTCAATGGCAAATACAAGACCTGCAATACCGCTCCCTATTACAAGAAAATCCGTTTTTATCTCCATATCTTCTCCTCTTTGAGAGCTTTCCAAAACTAAATTAAATAATATCTTTTTTCAACCTCTATCTGGAATTACCTTATTTGTCATGCTGAGGGGCGAAGCCCCAAAGCATCTCATAGATACTTCGGGTGTCTTTTATTTTATATCATATATCCCTTACATGAATATTTTCAACCGATTATTATCCATATTGACAGGATTCTGTTTTTACGAAATAATGCTTCGTGTCTGAAATATGTTTTGCGAAATTAGGTGAATAAAACCCGGGATAATTTAACAGCTTCTATGGAGTGAATATGGAAAAAGAGATTAAGGCAATAATTTTCGACTGTGACGGAGTGATGTTTGATTCAAAGCTGGCAAACATTAAGTTCTATAATCATATACTGGCCAGATTTAATCTCCCTGAGATGACCCCTGAGCAGGTGGAATTTGTTCACATGCACACGGCTGATGAATCAATAAGATATATATTCAAAGGAACACCTTATGTGGAACAGGCTCTGGCATACAGGCTTGAGATGGACTATAAACCTTTTATTAAATATTTAGAGATTGAACCCGGTCTTAAAGAGCTCCTTGATATCCTTAAACCCAGCTATGGGCTTGCGGTTGCAACCAACAGGAGTAATACCATTGGCAGGGTGCTGGAGGAAAATGGCCTGACCCATTATTTTGATGTGGTAATCTCCTCCCTTGATGTAAACAATCCAAAGCCCCATCCCGAGCCCCTTCTTCGTATAATCGATTTCTTCGATATCAGACCGGATCAGGCATTCTATGTGGGAGATTCAGAGGTGGATGTGGAAACAGCAAGGAGGGCGAAAATCCCTTTTATAGCATATAAGAACAGGAAACTTCCTGCGGATTATCATGTGGACAACCACCTTGATATTGCAAGAGAGGTCTTAAAGATAAAAAAATAGGGTCCTTTATTGAAAGACCCTATTTTTTCTTCCATTTATATCCAGGATTACCTTATCTGTCATGATGATGGGCAATGCCCCGAAGCATCTCATATATCCAACGAGAGTCTTTCAGACACCCTCAGGATGACAAAAAGAATATGAATCATCTTTGCACATCTCCCTTTTTATGAGCTACTGGAAGAGATAATCCTTGGCTTAAGGAATATCACCAGCTCGCTCTTTGTTGTGGACTTGGACTTGTGTTTAAAAAACCAGCCAATTAATGGAATATCTCCAAGAAGGGGCACACTGTTTGTTGTATCAGTTTTTCTTTCCTGTATCTGTCCACCTATTATGAGCATCTCGCCGCTTTTAACTTTTGTCATGGTTGCAAGCTCCCTCAGTTTTACTCTGGGAAGACCCACCTGTGCTGTTCCAAATGTCCTGTATTCAATGGGATCGGTTGCAGAGTATGATTGAAGCTGTGTGGTAACAGGAACAATATACAGTATTACCTCGTTGTCATTTATTATGTTTGCCATAACAGCAAGGCCAATTCCTGAAAGAACTGTTGCGGTGGTAACAGTGTAGGTAACATTTCCTGCATCATCGGTGGTGGATTCCACCTTGTCCACATATGTCAGATTATCACCCACAGTGATGGATGCTCCCTGTCCATTCATAAGTGTAATTTTGGGATTTGATAGCACCTTTACATCACCATACTGCTTCAGGGCAGATACAATAATATCAAATGCTCCTCCACCGGTTGGTCCAAGGGTTATGGATTGTATGAGTTTTACACCATTTCTTGGATATATATTTGCTCTCGGAGTTACATTGAAGTGACTCTGGAGCAGACTTGACCAGTCAATACCATATTCTGAGGATTTGGTGAGTTCCACCTCAACTATCTTTGCCTCTATGACCACCTGGCGATACATCACCTTTTTCAGGTTATCAATATATGCCTTTATCCTCCCGTGGGTCTTCCTGGGTGCAGTAACTGTGATCAGACCTAAGTGCCTGTCCACCACAAAGTATCCTTTACTGCTGGAAGTTGTGGCTGCTCCCTGCTGTTGTGTCCCAGCCTGTTCCTGCGCTGTTTCGGATATTATCTTATTGAGATTGTCTTCCACAATCTTCCAGAATTCTAAGGGTTCACTTATATCCCCGTTCATGGAGGTCTCTCCTGTAATCTGACCCTCGGCACCTGCGGTTCCTATTATATTTCCACCAACAGATGTCTTGAAATCCTGTTTCAGATTGGGCATAACTAAGTGATACTGAATGGTTTCCTTGTATTTTACAACTATGGTCTCTTTATCAAACTCGTAGAAGTAGTCCACCTGCCTTAAGATGTTATCCAGGGCCTGCCAGAAATTATCTTCAGGTCTTATATGAACATCCACCTTCTGGTTTATATCCACATCATCTGCCCAGCTAACAGAATATCCTTTGAGATCTGCGAGCTTTTTAATCACTTTATAGAGAGGAACCTTTCCTTCTTTTGATATTATCTCGGCACCAACGGGCATGTATGGTCTGCCGCCTGCTATTTCGATATCAAGTGGTTTGATTCTGTATCCGGGTTTAACAGGAGCAACCCTGGTGGAAACCAGCTTTTTATGTTGTGGTGCAGGCATGGAACTGGATTTTTCCACCTTTACCTGAGTCGGTTTTTTCTGAGGTATGGCCTTTTTCTCAGTTGTTGTGGCACATCCTGAGACTATAAAGGCCAGAGCCAATATCATCAATAATGTTGTTTTTACTTTCACCCCTTAACCTCCTTGTCCACAGAGTGATCTGATTTTTGATTTGATCATATCCTCTGTAGTGCGATCCATTGGAAATCCTGAAAAGGATAGTTCTCTATACCTCTTACAGGCATCTGATGTCCTCTTTAATCTCTCATAGAGCCTGGCTATGGCCAGCCCCACATCAAGTGAAGGCCCGAATATCTTCTCATACCTCTGGAATTGATAAAGCGAATTAGAATATTTGCCACATTGTTCAAGGAATAACCCGTAATTATAGAATGCTTCAGGGAGATAGGGTTTTGAATTGGTGGACGCTTCAAAGAATATCTCTGCCTCATCATTTCTTTTTAATTGAACCGCTGAAAGAGCTGCATAGAGTGCCGCTTCTGGGTCCTGGGTATTGATTTTCATTGCCTCTTTTG
>JALVMZ010000076.1 GCA_027032655.1 Desulfobacteraceae bacterium | reverse complement strand
TGTATGAGACCCCCGGGGGCACAATACTCAGGGTAGCACATCAGGCGATGGAGTCCATCACAATGGATAGAGAGGTAATGCATATAAGGGACTCACTGGTGCCCAGATATTCGGAGATGATATATTATGGATACTGGTTCTCTCCTGAGAGAAAGATGCTTCAGGCACTAATGGATACAGCACAGATAAATGTTACAGGCAAGGTCAGATTAAAACTCTATAAGGGCAACTGCATAGTGGTGGGGAGGGAATCAGACAGGTCCCTCTACAGAGAGGATTTTGCCACCTTTGAACAGGAAGAGGTATATAACCAGAAGGATGCAGAGGGTTTTATAAGATTAAATGCCCTGAGGCTAAAGATTGCGAAGCTGATCGGGAGGCAGAATTAAAATATGGCTGAAAAGGTCTGGGGTGGAAGATTCAAAGAAGAGATAGAGGAGAGATTTCACCGCTTTAATGCTTCTATAGAATTTGACTGGAGACTCTACCCCTATGACATAATGGGTTCCATATCCCACTGCAGGGCACTTAAGAGGGCTGGAATTATAAATGAAGAAGAAGAAAGAGGCATCATTTCTGGCCTTAATTCAATAAAAGAGGACCTGGACCAGGGAAAACTCAAATTTGACAGCAGATATGAAGATATACACACATTCATTGAAAAAGAATTGATTAAGAGGGTGGGTGATGCGGGGGAAAAGCTACATACTGGAAGGAGCAGAAATGACCAGGTATCCCTTGACCTAAGGCTATATGTAAAGGATGCCATAAAAAGAGTTATTGATAAAATCAAAGGGTTCCAGAAAACAATCATTCAGGTTGCTGAAAAGAACATACATGTAATAATGCCGGGTTACACACATCTTCAAAGGGCTCAACCAGTGTTGCTATCACACCACCTGATGGCATACTATGAGATGTTAAAGAGGGATGAAGGGCGTTTTAAAAATGCATACCAGAGAGCGGATGTGCTTCCTTTAGGAAGCGCCGCCCTTGCAGGGACAACATTTGAAATTGATAGGCACTTTATAGCAGAAGAGCTTGGCTTTGGAAACATTTCCAGAAACAGCATGGATGCAGTAAGTGACAGGGATTTTGTAATTGAATCCATATTTGCATGCTCTATTCTTATGATGCACCTTAGCAGACTGAGCGAGGAGATAATAATCTGGGCAACCAAGGAGTTCTCTTTCATAGAACTGCCGGATTCCCTTTCAACCGGTAGCAGTATTATGCCACAGAAAAAGAACCCCGACCTGGTTGAACTTGTAAGGGGCAAGACAGGAAGGGTATTTGGCAGTCTTTTATCAATACTGAGCACCATGAAAGGACTCCCTTTGACTTATAATAAGGACATGCAGGAGGACAAAGAACCCCTTTTTGATTCATTTGACACGGTCATTGATTCCTTAGAGATGATGGAGATGCTTTTATCAGGTGTCAGATTCAATGAAAAGATTATGGAGGAATCCGCAGGCCAAGGATTTCTTGTTGCAACAGATCTTGCAGAGTATCTGGTTACAAAGGGTGTTCCATTCAGAAAGGCACATGAGTTAGTGGGAAAGGTGGTTCTCTTTGCAATGGAAAAGGGAAAGGAACTGAATCAGCTGGAATTAAAGGAATTAAAAGGTTTCTCAGATTCATTTGATGAGGATGTCTTAAACTGGCTTGACCCAAAGGATTCCATAAAAAGAAGAAGTATTACTGGTGGAACCGCACCGGATAGTGTCCTCCAGCAGATAAAACAGGCAAAAGAGGAACTGAAGATATGAGGAGAAGAACCCTTATTATTCTATATGCACTCATCATTGTTCTTGCTGGTTGCGGGAAAAAAGGCCCCCCTGTCTATTTTAAAAGGAGCTTCAATGCGGTTGTCCAGGACTTAAGTGTCTCTGAGAGCAATGGTAAATTGACTGTTAAGGGAAAAATCAATTATCATGATAAAATCAGCAAGGAAGACATTGCAGGGAGCAGGATATATCTCAGTGAATTCAAATTAAAAAACAGACCCTGTTCCGGGTGTCCCATCAAATATCAGAGATACTTTGAACAGGGGCGAGAAGTAATAAAAGGGGATACCTTTTTGTGGACGCTCTCTGGGATAAAGAGTAACAGGGTCTATGTGCTCAAAGTCCACCTCATAAGCAAAGAAGGACAACCTGGCCCTCCATCAGAGAGGGTTGAGATTATTACATCTGGAAAATAGATTGTGGAGGTAAACTGAATTAAAAAATGCATCACTTTCAATATAGAGACAATGAACTTTA
>JALVMZ010000075.1 GCA_027032655.1 Desulfobacteraceae bacterium | reverse complement strand
TCCAGTGTGGTAAGAGACCTGATACCCAGACTTATAAAGGCAGGTGCGGAAGGAATAATAGAGTATCCTTTAAACAAGGTGATATAAGATGGATATTATCTCAAAAAGGGCAGAACAGATGCCCCCTTTTATAGTCATGGATGTGCTTGAGCGGGCACATGAGCTCGAGCAGCGGGGAGTAGATATAATTCACCTTGAAATAGGAGAGCCTGATTTTAACAGTCCGGATGTGGTTTGCAATTCCGCCATAGATGCAGTGAAAAAGGGACTTACCCATTATACCCATAGCCTGGGAATCGTGGAACTTCGTGAGTCCATATGCGAATATTACCGGCTCAGATACGGGGTTGATATTACTCCAGAGAGGGTTATGATAACATCAGGAACATCTCCCGCCCTTTTTATGGTGTTTTCCCTTTTGCTGGATCCCATGGATAAGATAATTCTGCCTGATCCCCACTATCCCTGTTATCCAAATTTTGCCCGGTTTTTAGGCGCAGAGCCTGTGTTCGTTAAAACAGAGGAATCTGAAGGTTTTCAATTAAGACCTGATGATGTGAAAAAGGTGATGGATAAAAGAACCAAGGCAGTGCTTATCAATTCTCCATCAAATCCAGCAGGAACCCTTATGCCTGTGGAGAGCATGAAGGGAATTGCTGATCTTGGTATTCCGGTCATCTCAGATGAGATTTATCATGGATTGGTATATGAGGGAAAGGAACACACAATACTTGAATTCACTGATAATGCATTTGTGCTTAACGGATTTTCCAAGGCCTATGCAATGACAGGCTGGAGGCTGGGATACATCATTTCACCTGAACAGTATGTAAGACCCCTGCAGAAAATCCAGCAGAATCTCTTTATATCAGCAGGAAGCATTTCTCAATGGGCAGGTGTATCAGCAATTAAGAATGCCCGGGCTGATGTGGAGCGAATGAGAGATACCTTTAATGAGAGGCGGATATATATGATAGGGAGATTGAAAGAGCTGGGATTTGGGATAAAGGTGGAGCCTGTGGGGGCATTTTATATACTTGCCAATGCCAGACACTACTCCATGAACTCCTATGAATTTGCCTTTGATATTCTTGAGCGGGCCCATGTGGGGGTGAGTCCGGGAATCCAGTTCGGTGAGAATGCAGAAGGTTATTTGAGATTCTCATATGCCAATTCCATTGATAATATTAGAGAAGGACTGGATCGTATAGAGGCATTCCTTAAGGCTTAAGGGATGAGGGTCCATTTTATCAGGAGTGCATTTAAAAGAAGTGATTTTCCACCTCAAGATAGACCAGAGATAGCCTTTGCAGGAAGGTCCAATTCTGGTAAGTCCTCACTGATCAATACAATATGTAAAAGCAGGTCCCTTGCCAGGGTGAGCTCAAAGCCGGGAAAGACAAGATCAATAAACTTTTATGATATTGATGGGCGGTATTATTTTGCGGATCTGCCAGGATACGGATTTGCAAAGGTATCAAAGGGAATGAGAGAAAGCTGGAGGTCCCTGATTGAATCATACTTTGAAGGAAGGGATAATCTATGTGCGGTTGTTCTGATAATGGATATACGAAGAGAGCCTGAAGAAGATGAAAAGATGCTGATGGAGTATCTCAATTATCATAAACTGCGCGTAATCCCTGTATTAACCAAGAAGGACAAAGTAAGTAATAATGAAGCCAGAAAAAGACAGAAACTGGCCGAGAAATTTTTCAAAGATATGAAAGCACAGAATCCTCTCCTTTTTTCATCCAGGACAGGGGAGGGTGTAAAGGAGCTCTGGAGTCGTATTCTGAACAGCATTAGCAAACATTAAATTACTTTATCCTATCAAGTCCATAGGCCTTTATTTTTTTGTGGAGATGGCTCCTTTCAACTCCAATAGCCTCTGCAGTCTTTGTTATATTTCCATTGAACTCTCTTAGTTTTTTTTCAAGATACATCTTTTCAAATCTTATTCTGGCCTCCCTGAAAGAGTTCACCATAAAGAAGGATTCAACCTCCTGTCCCCTTGAGGAGTCATTATAAGGTGGAGGAATATCATCTGCTGTAATTATATCCCCCGGACACATTATCAGTAATCTTTCCACAAGATTTTTAAGTTCTCTCACATTACCCGGCCACCTGTATCTTTGAAGCACCTCTATGGCATCATCTCTGAACTGTTTTGATTCAAGATTTGTATTAATGGATAGTTCTTTGATAAACTCATCTATCAATTCTGGGATATCTTCAGTCCTCTCCCTCAGGGGAGGCACAACAATGGGTATTACATTCAGCCTGAAGTAGAGGTCATCCCTGAAGGTTCCCTTTTTTATTTCTGCTTCCAGGTCCTTGTTGGTGGCAGCTATCACCCTCACATCCACATGAATGGTCTTTGTCCCCCCAACCCTTTCAAATTTCTGCTCCTGGAGGATCCTCAGGGTCTTGGATTGGGCCTTCAGGCTCATATCGCCGATCTCGTCAAGGAAGAGGGTCCCCTCATGGGCAAGGTCAAATTTACCCCTCTTCATGGATGTGGCACCTGTAAATGCCCCTTTTTCATGCCCGAATAATTCGCTTTCTATCAGTTCCTCAGGTATAGCAGCGCAGTTTACCTCTATTAAGGGTTTATGACTTCTCTTGCTGAGTCTGTGGATGGTGTGGGCTACAAGCTCTTTACCGGTTCCATTCTCTCCTGAAATAAGAACCCAGGCATCCGTTGGTGCCACTATCTTTATCTGTTCTTTTAACTTTCTTATGGCAGGGCTGTTCCCTGTTATCTGATACTTATGTTTTTCCTTTTCTTTTAGTAGATAAACCTCCTGCTCGAGCCTGTGATGTTCAAGGGCATTATTTATGGAAAGGAGTAGTTTGTCCAAGGAGAGAGGCTTTTCAATAAAATCGTATGCACCGAGTTTTGTGGCCTTTACAGCGGTCTCAATGGTTCCATGGCCTGACATCATAATAACCAGAAGATAGGGATGTATTTCCTTTAGCTTCATAAGTGTCTCAATGCCATCTATGCCCGGCATCCATATGTCAAGGAGGACAAGGTCGGGTATCTCTTCTTTTACCTTTTCAATGGCTTCATCGCCTGTTTTGGCAGAGATTACATCATATCCTGCATCTTTAAGGATACCTTCAAGGGACAGGATTATGCTCTCTTCATCATCCACCACAAGTATGGTTCTTGCCATGGCATCCTCCTGATAGTTTTAGACAGTGTATTATTATGCCAGAAATCCTCCAAAATCTCAAAGCTCAAGCTCTATTTTTTTGAATCAGGTCAAGGGCAATCTCTGCCGTTCTTCTGGAAGGTTCCTTGTTTCCAAGTCTTTCTCTTATGGATTTCAGGGACTGTCTCATCCTGTTGCTCAGTTCCTGATTTTCAATGATACTCAGAATGTGAGAGGCTATCTCTTTGGGATTTGCGCTGTCCTGAATTAATTCAGGCACAATTGTCCTTCCTGCAATCAGGTTTACCAGAGATATATATGGCACCTTTACCATGAGTTTTGCCAGATAGTATGAAATCTTTGATACACGATATACCACCACCATGGGGACCTGAAGCAGGGCTGCCTCAAGGGTAGCTGTCCCTGAAGTGATAATGGCAACATCACACATAAGAAGTGCCTCTTTTGTGTTATGGAATAACTTAACAGGATGTTTAAAACCGGATATCATGGTTCTTATCATCTGTTCAGAAATGGTGGGGGCAACAGGAAGTGAGACCTGTATATCAGGGTATTTTGATCCGATTATCTCCACAGCATCTAACATTATAGGCAGTAAAGCGCAAACTTCGTGTGTCCTGCTACCAGGCAGTATTCCGATTACAGGATATGCTCTGTTATGGTGGATGTTGTCTCTCCTAAGTGTATTATCAGGATTTAAGTCCTCAACAAGGGGATTTCCCACATATTCAGCAGGAACCCCCCGTGCCCTGTAATAGTCTTCCTCAAATGGTAGAATTACTGCCAGCTTTGTTACCCTTTTTGCTATCTTTTTTATCCTTCCCCTCCTCCATGCCCATATCTGTGGACTGATATAGTAAAGCACCGGTATGCCCTTTTTCTTTCCAAATTTTGAAACTGCAAGATTAAATTCCGGATAATCCATGAGTATAATGAGTGAGATATCCTTTTCATTAATGATGTTTTTCAATCCCATATAGGCCCTGATTATATTATGTGCCTTGGAGAAGACCTCTGTTATCCCCACCACTGCCATATCAGATGCATGATATAATATATCCACTCCCTCATTTTCCATTCTGGTTCCCCCGACACCTATAAATCTTAACTCCGGGGCCAGTTCTTTCATTGCATTTACAAGTCTTGCCCCATGCCTGTCTGCTGAGGCTTCTCCTGCAACAATAAGGACCGTGTTTTCAGGATCTTTTGGCACCTTATGTCCCGGGGTGAGTGTGATTATTCAGGATTTTGCTATTGGATTTAATCTGTTCCATGATTCTTAAGGCCACATCAAGGGCCCTTCTTCCGTCGTGCCCCGTTACTTCGGGCCTTTTCCCATCATTGATTGATTCCACAAAGGAGAATATCTCATCCTGCAGTGGGTCACTTTCTGGAAATTCCCTTTTTTCCTGGTCCAGATCATGGTATTCAGGGTCATGGTCAGCACCCTTTTTTAATTTAATAACGGTAAGTGTCCTCTTCTGGCAGTCTACGGAAAGAAAAGAGTCGGTTTGAAATACCCTGATCTTCCTTAATGCGATATTAGAGACCCTGCTTGCGGTCAGGTTTGCCACAGTTCCATTTTCAAATATAAGTCTTGCATTGGCAATGTCTGTTTTATCCGTGATTACTGACATGCCCACTGCATGGATCTCCTTTATATCTGATGGGATTATATGAAGGAAAATATCCAGGTCATGGATCATGAGATCAAGGACCACATCCACATCAATTCCTCTTCTTGTGAATCTATTCATCCTGTGTGATTCTAAAAATACAGGTCTTGTGAGGAGCTTTTCCATCTCCCTTACTGCAGGATTGAATCTTTCCACAAGCCCCACCTGTAAGATGAGGTTCTGTTCCTCGGCGATTCTGATCAGGATATCGGCTGGTTCTAAACTATAGGTTATGGGTTTTTCAACCAGAAGATGGATCCCTCGTGACAGCACATCCCTGGCAATCTTATAATGCTCGCTTGTGGGAACTGCAAGACTTACTGCATCAACTAAATCCAGTATATCTCTGTGGTGATAAAATATCCTGGTGTTGTAACGTTCTCCAATCTCCCTGGCCCTTTTTCTATCTATATCCACTACACCCACAAGGTTAACAGATGGGATATTCTTATATTTCTGGACATGGTATTCACCAAGATGTCCCACTCCGATTACACCCACATTAAGCCTTCTCATCTGAATGCACTCCTCATTTATTTTCGGCCCACACCTACAGATATAGATTCAAATAGATTCAAATCATCACTCCATGGATAGTATGGATATCCCTTCTCCATTGGCAAAACCTATCATCTCTTCTCTATCAAACATAAGTGTCTTGCCTTTTTCAATCACAAGCAGAGATGCCCTCGCCTCTTTCATTACTTTCAGTGTATTAATTCCCACCGTTGGTATATCAAAACGGAGATCCTGATCTGGTTTGCTCACCTTTATCACGACCCCCCCTCCACCTGTTATCCTTCCTGCTCTTCTAATGGTCTCATCAGTCCCTTCCATTGCTTCAACTGCTATAACAGTCCTGTTCTTCATGACTATACACTGGCCTATATCCAGTCTCCCAATCTCTTTTGCTATCCTCCATCCCGCTTCCACATCCTGCATTTCATCCTTAGTGGGTTTGCGCTCTGTAAGACATCCGCCAGGTGCAAGTAATTCAGGCATGAGTGAGGCACAGCTTATTATTTTAACACCATTCTTTTCTATCTCATCAGCCACAGCACGAAGTATCCCATCGTCATGAAAAAGGGCAAGCTTTGACATCAGCATCAGGCCCTTTAAATCAGGTTTGAGACCATCAAACATCCGTCTTTTTTTTATAGTTCCTGCCATGACAGCCCTTTTGACACCGCTTTTTTTAAGAACCTTGAGGAGCTGTCCAAACTTTCCCAGTTTGATCCACTCTATTTGATCTGCCGAGTTCTCAAGGGCCGGATCTGTCTCTCCCTCATGGGCTATGGCAAATACAGATAGCCCCCTTTTTTTTGCACTCTGGGCAATAAGAAAAGGGAATCTCCCCCCACCTGCTATTAAGCCTATCCTTTCAGTTTTAGAGCTCATGGCTTATCTATCTTAGTATCCCCCTTTTAGAACTTTCAATAAAGTCAATAAGGAGATTAATCTCTTTTGATGGTTCCAGATGCTCCCTTACAGCATTTATTCCATCTTTCAGGTTCCTGTTCTCTTTCCATATTATTCTGAATGCCTTCTTTATCGCATCAATGGACTCCTGGGAGAAGCCCAGTCTTTTAAGGCCCTTCTGATTGGGACCATAGAGCTTTGCCCTGGGACCTGCTGCTATCATAAATGGAGGCACATCCCTGTCCACTCCGGTTTTCCCACCAATAAATGCATAAGGGCCGATTCTTACAAACTGATGCACTGCAACTAACCCTCCCAGGTTTGCATAATCCCCAATATGGATATGTCCACCAAGGGTTGCTGCATTGGATAGAATTATATTATTACCAAGTCTGCAATCATGGGCCACATGGGAGTAAGCCATCAGATAGTTATCATCACCAATACTTGTTATCCATTCCTCTTTTGTGGTGGCACGATGTATTGTTACATATTCCCTTATTATGTTTCTATTGCCGATTATGACCTTTGTATCTTCCCCTCTGTAGGTGAGATCCTGGGGTGGAGTTCCAATGGTAACAAATGGATATATTATGTTTTCATCACCTATATGGGTATTTCCTTCAATATGGACATGCGACCCGATGGTTGTGTTTTTCCCTATTGTAACATTATCACCAATTATGGAATATGCTCCAATGCTTACCCCTTCATTGATAATTGCATCAGGGCTAACAATGGCTGATGGATGAATAAATACTCCTGAAGATGCC
>JALVMZ010000074.1 GCA_027032655.1 Desulfobacteraceae bacterium | reverse complement strand
GATGCAACTGGGGATAAGACTGCTTGGCATGGATGCAGAGATTGATTCAAAAAGGCTCAGGACAGGATTTCTGGGAAATAAAGAGTGGAGGAGACTTGTGGATTCAGCCGGGAGATTGTCTGAGATACCGTTATTCATTGATGACACATCCGGAATAAGTGTCCTTGAAATGAAGGCAAAGTGCAGGCGTCTTGCAAGAAGACATGAACTTGGTCTTGTGGTGGTGGATTACCTCCAGCTTATTCAGGGGAGGGTGCAGTATCAGTCAAGGGAAAGAGAGATATCAGAAATATCCAGATCCCTTAAGGCAATGGCAAAGGATCTGAATGTCCCTGTGATAGCAGTGAGTCAGCTTAACAGGAAGGTTGAAGACAGAAACATAAAAAGACCACTGCTCTCTGATTTGAGGGAAAGTGGTGCCATTGAACAGGATGCAGATGTTATAGTGTTTTTATACAGGGATGACAGAAAGAAGGGCATGGAAGAGACTGGAGAATATGAAAATATCATAAAGATTGAGATTGCCAAGCAGAGGAACGGCCCCACAGGTATATTATCACTTTTATTTCAAAAGGAATATACAAAGTTCAGGGATTATACAGAAAGGTATAATGAAGAGCCTTTCTGATTTTTATCAGGCAGTGGAGGAGAACCTTCTCCATCCCTGTGATTTTAGGACATCACCTTTTCTCGTAACTATCAGTGTCTCATATCCTTTAAGTGAATTGATAAACGCAGTCCCTTTAGCTGGATTCATGACAAATACCCCTGTTGCAAGGGCATCGGCATCCATTGCTGTATTCGCAATAACGGATACACTTGTGCTTGAAATTGGTGATATCCCTGTTTTTGGATTTACAATGTGATGGAAGACTTTTTCCCTGTCGTAAAATACTTCATAATTGCCTGATGTGGCAACTGCACCATCACTGAGTTCGATTACATCAGGATAGTGCCCTTTTTTAAAAGGGTCCTGTATGGCTATTCTCCATGGTTTTTTATCTTTTCTCATACCACTTGTTCGGATGTCACCACCTGCATTTATGAGATGGTCTGTTACTCCCATCTTTGAAAGGAGTCCGGATACTCTGTCAACAATATATCCTTTTGCAATCCCATCAAGGGTTATACCCATTCCAGGTTTTTTTAATGATATGGAGTTCTTTGAAAGCTCGAGTGCGGATGAGCCCACAAGTTTAAGGGCCTTCTTTAATTGTGGATCATCAGTGGATACTGTTTTGCCTTTGCTGAATCTTTCTTTAAACAGATCCACCACAGGTTTTACAGTAATATCAAAATATCCGCCTGTTATGTTGTAAAAGTATAATGAGCGGGATAGCACATGGTATATTTCAGGGGAGATATCCTTGAGTGTGCCCTCTTCATTCAAATGGCTTATGGCTGTTCTGGTATCAAATCTATTCATCTCGCGCACAAGTCTATCTATCTCATCAAAGGCTTTTCCTATTGCATCCTCTGCCTGATCTCTGGATGGATGAATAGCTGTTATGGAGACAAATGTCCCCATGGTGAGCCTCATTCTGGAGACTTTATAAAAGTCCCTATTGAACCTGACAGCTTCGGCAATTCCTGGAATTGTCCCTGCTAAGGTTACTCCTATTCCCAGCATACCTGAGAGTTTCAGAAAATCCCTTCTGTTAAAATCTTTTACTATCTTTTCTCTTTCTTTCATCTTAATTCTCCCCTCTCATACTTTTACTATCCTGTGGCCTTTAACCCCTCTTCTATTACTGAATGACGGGAAGATTCAAATTTTCTGAATATCTTCCTGGGACACTTCTGAACACATACTAACTCACATTCGGGTCCATATGCAATACATTTTTCATGGTCAACCCCGACAATTCCATCTTCAATGCTTACAGCCTTTGCAGGACATACTTTAACACACATCCTGCAGGTTATGCAACCGACTTTACATATCTCTCTAACCTTTTTACCTAGGTCTTTTGTGCTGCATGGAACCCATATCCTTGCCTTCGATGGCATTAACTCAATCACCTTCTTGGGGCATGTCCTGACACATGTTCCACATCCCACACACTTGTTCGGATCAATTTCTGGAAATCCGTCCTTCATCGTTATAGCATCAAATGGACAGACCTGGGCACACTCACCAAGCCCCACACATGCATACACACAAGCCTGCGGGCCTCCATAAGCAAGGCTTGCTCCTGTGCAGGTATCATATCCAATATAATGATATTTTTGTTTGACTCCGCCTTCAACCCTTGAGCATCTTATGACAGC
>JALVMZ010000073.1:4253-7070 GCA_027032655.1 Desulfobacteraceae bacterium | reverse complement strand
TACCCTCACCACTCTCCCTTTGTAGATATTTCCCATAAGTTGATTTCCTGTATCCCTTTCAATATGAAGTTCAGTCACTACTCCATTTTCCACAAGGGCCACCCTCTTTTCATAAGGTCTGCTATTTATTATTAATTCATTTGGCATCTCATTCCCCCAAACCATTTATCCCAATCTCTGTTTTAACTTTATTACTCTTATCCCCCTCATCTGAGCCGAATCAATTTGAAAGATTCTGGATACTATCTCTGTGGGTCTCAGATGTGGGGATAGAGATTCATTTAAAATGATTATTATCCCATTGGGGATAGCCAATCTTATGTCAAGAACATGTGGTTTGATATCTACATGAATGCTTTTATCATCTCTTTTCCTATTCATAAAAAATTTCTTTGCATTTTTAAACTTGTCAATCTCTTCCATCTCTATCCTGCCATCCAATCGGATATAATAACTGCTCTCAATTATCTTTTTCTTCAGGACCTTTTGCTTAATATGTTCAACCTTTAAGACCTTAATACCCTCCGGTAACTCCATATTTAATCTCTTTTTAAGCTCACCTTCACTTATACTATCTATTAACTCAACCTGGAATACTTCATCCAGGCTCTCCAGACCCACAGGCAGTGCATTAAAAAATGTCAGCTTTGGCATGGGATGAAATCCCTTAGAAAATGATAGACTTATACCTGCCCTGTTAAATGCCCTTATAAATAACCTATTTAATTCAAGATGACTGATAAATCTGGAATTGCCTGCTTTTATGTATTTTATAAGATATAAATATCTCTTACCAGATACCTTTTCAATATCCGATTTGTCCTTGATATCCAGACTCCCTGAATTCTTTATTATAACCGGCCCCAGATTCTTGTAGTCGCACACGCCACATTTATGACAGGTATATCTACAGTCAGATGTAATTATTCCACTCCCTGCCTTTTCCCTCTCTTTTATAAAAAAATCCCTGTCTATACCTGATGAGATGTGATCCCAGGGCATGATCTCATCAAAGCTCCTTTTCCTGTAAAGATAAAATGAAGGATCAAGACCTCTGTTTTTAAACGCCTCTTTCCATAAATTCACATTGAAATATTCACTCCAGGCATCCAGCCTTGCCCCCATCCTGAACGCCTCAATGAGGACATCTATTAATCTTCTATCCCCCCTGGAGAAGATGCCCTCAAGCCAGCTCATATCAGGAGGATTCATCTTTAACCTTACAAGCCCTGACCTTATCTCCCTTTTAATCAGATTTATCCTTCTATTACTCTCATCTATTGTTATCTGAGGGTCCCACATGAAAGGAGTATGAGATTTTGGCACAAAGGTGGAGACGCTCACATTGAGTTTCGGCCTCCTTCCCCGAACTCCTGAAATATCCAGAATCTTTCTGGATAGTCTCCCTATATCCTTTACATCTTCGTCATCTTCTTCTGGAAGACCAATTATGAAGTAGAGTTTAATAAGGTTCCATCCTGCATGATAAAGCTCTTTTGATATTTCAATTATCTCTTTATCTTTTATGTTCTTATTAATCACCTTTCTTAACCGTTCATTGCCCGCCTCTGGTGCAATGGTAAATCCTGTCTTTCTCACTCTCTTTATTTGATCAAACCACTCTGGATTCATGCTATCAATCCTTAATGATGGGAGACTGACGGCTATCATCTTTGGTGAATATCTATTCATACACTCCTTTAACAGAAAACCGATAGAGGTATAATCACCACTGCTCAAGGATAGAAAGGATATCTCCTCATAGCCAGTATGTCTCAGCCCCGATTCAATATACCGGATAATTGATTCTGGAGTCCTCTCCCTTACCGGTCTGTAAATCATCCCTGCCTGGCAAAACCTGCACCCCCTGGTGCATCCTCTGGCAATTTCTACTGCAAAACGATCATGAACGGTCTTCATTATGGGAACAATCTGCTTTGTGGGAAATGGATATGAATTAAGATCGGGAATAATGGCCTTTTTCACCCTCTCATAATCTGCCTTCAGTGGCTCAATCTCCTTTACTGTTCCTTTTGAACTATAATGGGGCTTAAAAAATGAAGGGATATACACCCCCCTTATCTTGCTTAACTCAATCAGTATCTCTTTTTTTGAAATAGACTTATCTTTTTTCGCTTCTCTAATAACCGAACATATCCTGATGGAAACATCCTCTCCATCTCCTACAACAACTGCATCAAACACTGGAGATATGGGTTCTGGATTAAAACATACAGGTCCACCTGCAATGATAAATGGAAATATCTCCTTCCTATCTGATGCCAACAAGGGGATACCTGACATATCCAGCATATTCAGCACATTTGTAAAACAGAGCTCTGTTTGCAAGCTGAATCCAATAATATGAAATTCTGACAGGGGAGTAGAGGATTCATGGGAAAAAAGAGGAATATCCCTTTTTCTCATCTCCATTTCCATATCAGGAGCAGGCGCAAAGACCCTCTCTGCATATATCCATGGGACATCGTTCAGAATACTATAGAGGATTTTGATTCCAAGATGAGACATCCCCACCTCATAGAGGTCGGGAAAGGCCAGGGCAAACCTTATATCCACATCTCCGCTCTCTTTTCTAATAATATTGATTCCTTCAGGAAGATATCTTGTTGGCTTTCTTATGCCCTGGAACCAATTTTCATCAATAATCTTCATGGCCTAACCCTCAATCACCTTTCCCATAAAAATCATCATGCATGGTGGAATATATGGAATTAAGAATAGGATTAATTGGAATAATGATAGGACAAGGGGAGAATTACAGAAATCTCAGCTCCGCCTTCTGGATGATTCCTTGCC
>JALVMZ010000073.1:0-4243 GCA_027032655.1 Desulfobacteraceae bacterium | reverse complement strand
CACAATCCTTTTTACTGTTGCAAGACCAAGACCCGTCCCATTCTCTTTTGTTGTAAAAAAAGGTGTAAAGAGATTCTGTATTGCTCTCTGATCAAAACCCTGTCCAGTATCCCGGACGGTAATAACGATCCTATCCTGCCTGAATTCACCTGGCTCAGGTTGACCATTGGACTTCCCGCAACTAATAAATATTGCTCCACCTGTTGACATCGCCTCACCAGCATTAATAAAGAGATTCCATAAGATCTGGTTTATCAGCTCTGGATCAGATTCAATTTCAAGGGAATCCGGCAGGTTTTGTATTACCTGTATCTTCTCAGACCAGTTTCCAGTCCTTTTAAAAAGCTCCACAGAGTCTAATATGGTCTTTCTGATATCGAATTTGCGAATTTCAGGTTTCCTGGGTTTTGCATAATTGAGAAAATCTTCCACCATATGATTCAATCTGCTTATCTCTCTCAGGACAATATCAATCAGTTTCTCCTTTACATCATCCAGCTCAATTTCCTCCTTCAGCATCTGAATGGAGCCACTAATTGATGCGAGTGGATTTCTAATCTCATGTGCTATTCCTGCTGCAAATCTACCCATTATTGCAAGTCCCTCCATCCTCTTCATCTCTTCTTCTATCCTTTTCTGCTCTGTTATATCCTGAAAAAGTAATATATGCCCTTTACCTTCCATACCTGGCAAACTAAGCGGTGTAATGGAAAAACGAATCACCTTATTGTTTATATCTTTATAATTTACTGGAATGTCGATAAAAGGAAGATGATTTCCTTTAATTTTTAATTCTCCATTATCAGTTGGAACCAGATACTCAGTTAAAAATGGCAGAACAGTGAATAGGTTCTTGTTTCCAATATTATGATCAGACAGTTCAAATAATCTTTTTGCTTCAGGATTAACCAGCAGAATAGTGTAATCCGGGGCAACGGTTATAAGTCCTGATCCTATACTATCTATTATCAGTTTATTTAATGCCTCAAGCTTAAGTAAATCCTGTTTCTTTTCCTTAAGCTCCTGTGAGCTCCTTCGGGCCTGCTCGGCACTATATCCTATTATAAAGGCAACCAGATAAAAGGCGGAAATGTTCACTAAAATCATATAAAAAATATATATATTTGTATATTCAACAGGATATATTATATGGCTCCCTATGGGATGGATAACTCCATAATAGTGAAGGTCAATAATCAGGCCATACATTATACTGCTTGCTGAGGCTATTATCATGCCACCTCTTCTGTAAAGAATCAGGCCCGCACTTATTATTGTTAATAGATACAAGAAGGAAAAGAAACTTTCAATTCCTCCGGTAATATAGATGATTAGAGTAATAAGCAGTGTATCGATAAATAACTGGACATAAGCGAGTTTATTTAAGTTGTTCTTTATTTTTAAGAACAGGGTATATATAAAGGAGAGGAGATATATAATGGAAATTATAAGATAGTGATATGTCTGGATAAATCCAAAAAGACTCTTTGTGTTCCGTATCTGAATGAATACCAGGGCCCCCAGCATGATGGAGGCAAATATAATTCTCCAAAATAGAAGTGTCTGGAGCTTCTTATATATTATCTTTCTTTCTTCCTGATTCATCTCTCAGGTCTTTTCCTATCCGCCCACAACACCTGCCATCTGGAATATTGGCAGATACATTGATATTACAAGACCACCTATGGAACCACCAAGGAAAAGCAGGAGCAATGGCTCAAGCATGGATGTCATGGCCTCAACAGCAGCATCCACCTCATCATCATAAAAATCCGCTATCTTCTCCAGCATACTATCCAGGGCACCTGTTGCCTCACCCACTGCAATCATCTGCACCACCATACCTGGAAAGATATCATTCTCACTCAGAGGGTCTGCAATGTTTTGCCCCTCTGCAATGGATGCCCTCACTTCATAGATTATCTCTTCTATAATCACATTACCTGCGGTCTTTGCTACTATCTCAAGGGCATCCATAATGGGCACACCGCTTTGTATCATTGTTCCAAGGGTCCTGGAGAATCTAGCAACCGCAACCTTTTTTAGAAGCTCTCCAAATATGGGTAGTTTCAGGGCAAGATTGTCAGTAGCCCTTCGCCCAAATTTTGTCTTTCTAAAATATTTAAATGCAGATGCTAACACGACAAGACCAATTATAACCCAGTGAATGTTCCCTTTAGCAAAGTTGCTTAGATTTACAACAAATTGTGTTGGGGCAGGAAGCGCCTTCCCAAAACCTGCAAACATCTCCTGAAAAATCGGGATCACGAAGATAAGTATAACAGCAATTACAAGTATTGCAATTCCAACCACCACAATGGGATAGGTCATAGCACCTTTTATCTTTCCCTTGAGTTTCTGTGCCTTTTCAATGTATGCTGCCAGCCTCCTCAAAATGGTATCCAGGATACCTCCCACCTCCCCTGCTGCTACCAGATTGACAAAAAGTTCATCAAATACCTTTGGATGTTTCCTCATGGCATCTGCAAGGGTGGCCCCCCCCTCAACATCTTTGGTTATCTCCTTTAATATCTTTTTCATGGCACGGTTTTCAGACTGCTCCGCCAGGATAGTGAGGCCCTGAACCAGAGGAAGGCCCGCATCTATCATGGTTGAGAACTGTCTTGTAAATATAACAACATCTTTTGGCTTTACCTTGGGCTGTAAAAACGGAACACTTTCAAATATATCTTTCGGTTTTGGTTTTAATTTAATGACATTAAGGTTTTTTCTCTTGAGCTGATTCATTGCAATCTTTTCATCAGCTGCCTCAATCTCACCTTTAAGCTTCCTTCCCTTTCTTGTAAGGGCAACATAGATGTATTCAGGCATGAAACTTCCTCCAGTTATTTTATTGGTTAGTATAAAAAGGTCATTTATATTAAATTATTTATTAAACATTTAGTTTAATTAAATAGACCGAAAATGTCAAAGACAAAACAATATATACTGGAATACCAGCAACAATTTTCCTGAAATATATTTTTCCCTGCCATTTGAGGTTACATATCCTTCCATATAATTAAAAATTAAAAAATTTTTGGAGTTGTTAAAGGAGATGTCAAGTTAACGTTAACATGTGTCAATATTTTTACAGTAACGCCCTAACAGGAATCACCCACGGTTCTTATTAAAGTATCAACTGTAGGAAATTATTATAATTTTTATGCATTATGAAAACAAAAGATACTGGCACATTTTTTGATTATTTAATTGTTTCAGGAGTTTTATTTCACTTAACAGAAGGAGGGATAAGCAATGATGAGACCAAGGCTTTTCAATCTAACGAGAATCCATCGTTCACCTCCCTGAGGGCAAAACTCATCAGAAAAAAATCAACCATGAAAGGAGGGTCAGGATGAAAAGATTGATAACTCTCTTTACTGTGCTCATATTTATGGCAATTCCGTTTTCATCCCACGCCATTATGGGCACCATGGGTCTCAAAAGCAAGGATGTAAAAGGTGAATTTTTTGGCAGAATCAAGATATATCCCCACTTCATTGGCGATATGGATTTTAATAAAGGCAATAATACTGACGGTGCATTGGGAGAGGAAAATGGATGGATGGCAGGCTCTTCAATGAGAGATGAGGTGAGATTTGGCTGGTTGGGTGGAGGAAAAGACTGGACATTCAAGATAGTGCTGGAAGCTGATCTTATCCCGGAGCAGGCCACTGTGGATAGAGGGGCAACCGGCGGATTAAGTAGATCCACAGGTGCCAACTTTGGAGTTGAAAAGCTGAAGATGACATATGATTTTGGCCCACTCAGTATAGAGGCAGGCTGGGATGACAAGTTTCTGGATATTCAATCAGGGGGCAATCTTTATGGTGATGACCATCCATTTATAGGATTTTTCGGGAACCTGAGTCCGAAATTCTCCTGGGAGGCCCTTTACATAATGGTCAACCAGAGTTCCTGGACAGACCCCATCAGCACCAATACCAGTGCAGATATAGGGGACTGGAGGGTATATACCCTTAAGGGGATATATCAGGTGAGAAAAGGCTTTTTTATAAGCCCATTCTATGCCTTTAGTGATAATGGGGGTTACACCAGCCTACTCGGAGCAGGAAACATCTATATGGGAAGCAATGTTCATTATATTGGAGCAGAGGCATACGGAACCATCGGACAGATTCTCACTCCGAGAATGGAGCTTGTCTATGCAACAGGAGATACAGATACCAATACAACCACTGGAAGGAGCTATGATATAGGTGCCTGGGCAGCATATGGA
>JALVMZ010000072.1 GCA_027032655.1 Desulfobacteraceae bacterium | reverse complement strand
ATACCAGGGGTCTTTCATGCAGCTCCGCTTTCAGAGTGGAGGGGGGCACTTCTAAGGAGTGAAAGATACAGGGATTTTATAAAAAGAGATGTGCAGGAGAAGGCAGCCCATACCATCAAGAAGAGAAATGTTAAGGCCATTATTGCAATTGGTGGAAATGGGACTTTTAAAGGTATAAACGCCCTTTGTGAACTCATTCCCACATCCATTCAGGTGTTCTTTATTCCTGTTACCATTGATAGCGATATTGCAGGCACAGAGTGCATTGGTCAGCATACCGGGGTTGAGATGGGTGCGGAGAAGATAAGATGCTATATGGCTGATGCAAGGACACACAAAAGGACATACATTGTGGAGATGATGGGGGCAAATAGTGGTTTTCATGCACTGCATTCCTGTCTGGGTGCAAGGGCCCATCTTGCTGTCTTACCAAATACCATCATAGATCATAAAAAGGTGGTGGAAGCCATCAACAACAGGGAAGAATGCGTTATAGTGGTGGCTGAAGGCTATAAAAAAGAGGAGAGAATGGCAAAGGGCATTAAAGATAATGCAGCAGAGTATTTTTATAAAGAGCTACTTGCAACAGGAATTCCAATAAAAAGAAGGGTTGTGTGTGAGCCCTTTTCCAGGGATATCAGGGGGGCTGCCCCCAATAACATGGATATCTCATTAGCCCAGAGGATGGCATATAATGTTTCCGCATATCTCAAGGCAGGCACATCCCGGCTAATGCCTGCGGTTGAATCAGGCAGGGAGTATGCCATCCCATTCCATGAGATAAGGACTGATAATGAAAAACAGCAGGAACTGATGATATTATCAGACAGACTCACTAAGAGATAGAATTAAATATGGAGTTCCACAATGTCACCTTCCTGAAGCACATAGTCCTTTTGCACCATCTGCCCATCAAATACAGAATTTCCCCATATCCTTGCATACTTGAGCTTTTCCACAAAGTCTTTGTGTATCTTGTATGCCAGTTCTTCAAGTGTGCTGTCCCTTGGAATTACGAAGGGCTCGTTCAGGTCGGGGTCTTTTCCCGGTGCCTTTGTATAGACTCTTATAAGTCCTGAGACTTCATATATCTTTCTCACAAATTCATCCAGATTCCGTTGATTTTTCACAGACACTGGAAGTGCAGGAATGGAAATACCGGATAATTCCACAAATACTGAGTAATCTTCTTCATGTTGAGGGGTGTCCACCTTATTAATCAGGAGTATTGTCTTTTTAATGAATGGGGGCTTTGTAAGGTCTTCTGGCACTTCTGTTCCTTCTGGAAAGACCCTTATATTCCTTAATACCTCCAGCGTCTCCTCCCACTGCCCTATAATATCGGCCTGGATGTCAAGTAGAATTACAATTATGTCAGCCCTCCTGATCAGGTCAGCTATCCAGGGATCCATATATTCCTTAGAGATGGGGGGAGTGTCAATGAGCTGGAACTGGATGTTTTCAAATTGCACCATCCCTGGTGTGGGTTTCCAGGTGGTATGTGGGAATTCAGCTACTTCAGGGTTTGCATTTGTAAGCTTTGCCACAAGGGATGATTTGCCGGAGTTGGGAGGGCCAATGATGGCAATCTGTGCTGAGCCTTCTTTTTCTATGCGATATGCAGATTCTCGCCTGGACACTGACTTTTTATTTTGAGCCTGGGACCTGAACTTGGATATCTTTCTCCTCAGATCTGCCCGTAATTTATCAGTGCCCTTGTGTTTGGGCATGATCATCAGCATCTCTTCCAGGGCCTTTACCTTGTCTTCAGGAGTCCTGGCTTCTCGATATCTCTTTTCTGCTTCAAAATATTGAGGAGGTAGATTTGCCGGCATCTTTTAACTCCATAATTCTCATTTTTTATAACCATTGATAGGGCTATTATCAATGAAATTTGATAATGTCCTTGATAATATCATGGTATTAAATTAAAGAATTATTTTTATAGGCTCTTCTCAAAATTAGTTGATAGAAAATAACATTAACAGATGGTTATTATTATCATTATGACTGAACATAATTATAATGGAATATATAGAAGAAATCAGGCGGATGGTATCGTCCTTTCGCTTCCATTCGCTACGCCATCCATGGCTTCGCTCACTGCTGATTTTTTTCTGATTTACATCCATGTATCAGAAAAAAATAAAGCCGCTCAAGGAAGATACCATCCACCTGATGGGCTGTCCGGGTCTTTGTTGTAGCGAATGGCGGGAGGGCTTCGTCTTTTTCTCACTTATCTACGGGGGAAACCCCAGCCCGCTCCCGTTGTAATTAATGC
>JALVMZ010000071.1 GCA_027032655.1 Desulfobacteraceae bacterium | reverse complement strand
ATTATACTGAGGACCCCCCGCTATGGAAGACATACTAATGGGAATCTCTGGGGCTGGATAGGGGCATCCCGCTATTTAAAAACCATATTTTCTATGCCATTTGAAGAATTTAAGGCATTGTCTATAAAGAATCCGGAAGATGTCATAATTGAGATCCAATCCCTAAATGAACTTGAATCCTTTTCATCAGAGGTATGTGGTGGAATTGAGTTTCCTTCAATTGCAGAGTGGGAGACAATGTATGAAGTTCTTTCAAAGAGATATCCCCGTGCCCTGAAGATATTGAGGGTCCCCATGGAAACAGGGATGATGGATGTAATAAAGCAGGCATTCAATAAGGGAATAAGGATATTTCATGTCCAGGGAACTTTTGAGGGCACTTTTACGGATTCTGATCACCACATAAAGGATGGGATTCGCAAGGTTCATCTTGAGCTGCTGGATATGGGAGTAAGGGATCAGGTAACTGTCTTGATAAGTGGTGGTATTGCAATGGCCGAGCATGTGGCAAAGGCAATCATATGTGGTGCAGATGCAGTATATGCTGACACAGTGATTCAGCTTGCACTGGAGTGCAGGCTGTGTAAGCGGTGTGAACTTGGTGTGAGATGCCCTGTTCATTTAGAAGAGGCTGAGCCTGTATGGGTAGCCAGGCGGGTGATAAATCTCATGGGTGCATGGCACAATCAATTATTAGAGGTATTGGGTGCAATGGGATTGAGGGATGTTAGAAGACTCAGGGGAGAGGTGGGAAGAGCAATGTTTTTTGAGGACCTGGAAAGAGAGACCTTTGAATCCCTTAATAAGCTGGAACAAGGAGAGGAAATTGAAGACAATTGATACACTTAAACCTAAAATAACACCTTCAAGGTTTAGAAACCCCATTGCCAAATATGCCTTTTACAGGTCAAAAGAGTGCATCTCCTGCGGGAAGTGTGTGGAGATATGCAAATATAATGTGCATAAGTTATTGAGGGGGACCCCAAAAACTATAGCTCCTCAATACTGCATAGGAACAGACTGCATAGACCCATGCTATAAGGCGTGTCCCACAAATGCACTTTCCATGTTTATAAATCCTGATTTTGAGGCGCTGGGGGATTTGAGATGGACACCTGACCTATTGGTTAGCACATGGTATATGGCAGAAACCGGGGAGCCACCAAAGGGTGGACTGGAATATAAGATTGGAGCATCTGGTGGGGGATTTGATAGATTGAGGTTTAAGTTTAAAAAGGAGATAACTAAGTCTCTGGAAGAGATTAAAGATTCTGAAATAGACCTTTCTGTGCCTTTGAACAGAAGAGAAGATAACTCCCACAGGTTGAAGATGGAGATACCCTTCTATGGGGGAGGAATGTCATATGGTTCTGTGAGTGTGAATACCATGGTGGCAAGGATGAAGGCAGCAAAGATCCTGGGCACATTCTGTAGCACAGGAGAAGGTGGTTATCCAGAAGAGATTATGCCCTATGATGATCATGTAATCACCCAGGTTGCAACCGGACTATTCGGTGTGAGGGAAGAGACTATACAGAGAGTGAGGTTTATGGAATTTAAATATGCTCAGGGTGCAAAACCTGGCCTGGGGGGGCATCTTTTGGGAGACAAGGTGACAGAAGGAGTGGCCAGGATGAGGGAGGCTGTGCCGGGCTTTCCGCTCTTTTCCCCATTTCCATTCCACAGTGTTTATTCTGTTGAAGACCATAGAAAACATGTGGACTGGATAAAGGCCATAAACCCCAAGATTGTTGTTGCTGTAAAGGTAAGCACACCCACTGATGTGGATATGGTGGCAATAGGTAGTTATTATGCAGGTGCACATATCGTGCATCTGGATGGAAGTTATGGTGGAACAGGTGCTGCCCCTGATATTGCCAAGAAGAATATAGCAATGCCCATTGAATATGCAGTCCCCAAAGTGCATAAGTATCTCATAGATGAAGGGGTAAGGGATGAGATAACGATTATAGCAAGTGGAGGAATAAGAACAGCACACGATGCAGCAAAATTGATTGCACTTGGGGCAGATGGAATATGCATTGGGACTGCAGATCTTGTGGCCCTGGAATGTGTTAGATGCAGAAATTGCGAGAGCGGTAGGGGCTGTGCCCGAGGAATTGCAACAACTGACACTGAATTAAAAGACATGATTGAACTTGATTGGGCAACCCAGAGGATAATCAACATGTATATTGCATGGTGTAAGATATTAAGAGACATACTCAAAAGACTTGGAATGAAGAGTATTCGGGAATTGGTAGGCCAAACAGATTGTCTTG
>JALVMZ010000070.1 GCA_027032655.1 Desulfobacteraceae bacterium | reverse complement strand
AATATCACCTATGACTATCCTGAAATAGAATCAGAAGAGGTGAGTAATCCATATATTTCATCTAATGAAAAACCCCTTTCCCGAAAAGAACTAAGAGAATTTTTGATAAAAAACAGGTTATTAGAAGAAAGGGCTTCAGACAAATCACATCCAGACAAGAGATATTGGCCTGGGGAAGGTTGATTGGAGGGTGAGACAAGGAAAATTTTGGAGTTAAGAGCCATGGAGGATGTTTTATGCGAATATTGATTTTAGGAGGTGATGGTTATCTTGGCTGGCCTACTGCCATGTATTTATCAAATCGAGGGCACGAAATTCTTGTCGTAGATAATTATCTTAGAAGGAATCTTTGTAGGGATATAGATGTTGAACCATTATTCTCAACCCCAAATCTCTTTGAAAGAGCAAGAGTTTGGAAAGAGAAGACTGGCAAGGAGATTCAAGTAAAAATAGGGGACTGTTGTGATTATTCCTTTTTAAAGCAGGTTTTTCAAGAATTTCTTCCCGATACCTTGATACACTATGCAGAACAGCCCTCTGCCCCCTTTTCCATGTTAAATCATAATGCTGCCCTTCTGACCTTGACCAACAATCTTCAAACAACGCTCAATGTAGCCTGGGCGGTAAAGGAATGTGTACCTAACTGTCATATTATAAAGCTAGGAACTATGGGAGAATATGGCACTCCTAATATAGATATTGAGGAGGGTTGGATTGAAATTGAGCACAAGGGCAGAAAGGATCGATTCCTTTTTCCTAGACAGGCGAGCTCCCTTTACCATACAACCAAGATACAGGATACAGACCTGTTGTGGTTTTATGTGCGCACCTGGAATATAAGGGTTACTGACCTTATGCAGGGCCCGGTTTATGGATTATCCACAGATGAGACAGAGCTTGATGATAAGTTGGCCACCTTTTTTAATTATGATGAGCTCTTTGGAACAGTGGTAAATAGATTTATTGTTCAGGCTGTTTGTGGCTATCCTTTAACAGTTTATGGAAAAGGCGGCCAGACCCGTGGTTATCTAAACATTAAAGACACCCTTGCGTGTATTGAGCTGGCTGTTATTAATCCATCAAAGCCTGGAGAGATGCGGATATTTAACCAGATAACCGAAACATTTTCCGTTAATGAACTGGCCGAAAAGATCTTTCGGGTTGGCAAAGAACGAGGACACAATATTAGTATTAAGAGGGTAGAAAACCCAAGGGTTGAGCTTGAGGAACATTATTATAATCCTAAATATACGGGTCTTAAAAAACTTGGCCTAAAACCCCACTATTTAACCGATGATGTCCTTCACGGGATATTTGAAAAAGTGGAAAAATATAAAGAAAGTATCAATGAGCACATGATATTTAAGGGAATTAAATGGTGATTTTACTTTAACCACCAGCCTTTTTGGCGGATTTAAAGTTTAAAAGCCTGAAAGACAAGTCTTATGACTTCAAATGAAAAAATAACTAGTTTCAGGGGCTTATTTGGATGAGAAAATTGAACACATCCAAAAAGAATTCTTCGCCTCCACTTCCTAATTATCTAATTACTGGAGGGTGTGGTTTTATTGGGAGAACCTTAATCAAATATATACTATCAAATGATTTGGCAGGGTACATACGAGTCCTTGACAATTTGACTGTTGGGACAAAAGAAGATCTTGCAGAAGTTTGTGACTTCCAGGAGTCCGTTCTTCCATCACTTCTTACTCCAAATTCCTCTCCTCAAAAAATAGAGTTAGTAAAAGGTGATATTAGAGATCCAGAGACTTGCCTTCTTTCTTGTAAAGATATGGACATAGTAGTTCATCTTGCAGCAAATACTGGCGTTCCCAAATCTGTGGAAGATCCTAGACTGGATATGGAGTGTAATGTCATAGGAACATTCAACATGCTTGAAGCTGCAAGAAAAGAGGGGATAAGGCGTTTTGTCCTTGCATCTTCTGGCGCTCCTGCCGGGGAAGTTGAGCCTCCTATACATGAGGAGTTGCCACCCCACCCTGTTTCACCCTATGGTGCAAGCAAACTTGCAGGAGAGGGATATTGCTCTGCCTATTACAGGACCTTTAATTTGGAGACCGTGATTCTTCGTTTTGGAAATGTCTATGGACCTTATTCCGGTCACAAGACAAGCGTTGTGGCCAAATTTATCAAACAGGCACTTGAAGGAAAACCATGTGAAATATATGGAGACGGCACCCAGACAAGGGATTTTATTTACATTGATGATCTAATAGATGCCATCTACAGAGCCTCTACGTTATATTCAGAATTTTCAACCATCAATCC
>JALVMZ010000069.1 GCA_027032655.1 Desulfobacteraceae bacterium | reverse complement strand
TGTAAATAAAACAGCTCAATTCCTGCAAGCACCGGAACGAATCCCTTTAATATATCAAGGATCAGCGTGATAAGTCCCCACCTCTTTCCCAGATTCCTTGCCACATTGGTAGCTCCGATATTTCCACTACCCATCTTCCTTATATCAATGCCTCTTACCTTTTTTGCTATAATCCAGCCAGAGGGAATGGCCCCAATAAGATATGTAATTATCAGAAATAATGTGTGCAAGATGATATATCCTTAAATAACTAAATAAATTAATTAACTCAGGCATTATCCTCTCTTTTTTTTACCACCTTAAGCTCCATCACCACCACGAAAGATTCTGTCAGGAATAAAAGAATAAAAGTTTAATAAATTATTCAAGGACCTCCTGCGATTTCAAAGCCTTGCTCTTTAAAATGGTTGTCATATGTAAAGGCAATCTCCAGGCCTTTTTTTCGCATAAAAACAAAACTTGTGCAGTCAACTAAACTTACCTTTCTTGAACCTAAACCGACCCATAAATCAAAGGCAGACTCCTGAAGTGCCTGATCAATGAAATATACATCAATGATCTTTAACATCCTCTGAACCCAGAGTCTTGCGGGTTCAAATCCAATCCTATTTTGAAGCAGAGCCACTGTTTCCAGAACCACATAATTGGTGGTTATTAGTTCAAATTCATTATTGAGCAGAAATTTTAGAGTCTTAGCAGAGTCCGCATGAAACCTGTCTGATTTATCCATAAGAGCATAAAAGGCTGAGGTATCAATAAATACTCTTTCCATGAATATTATCCCTTAAAAGCCTCTCCCAGGTATCTGTCATGTCTCACAGAGACATCTGAAAGCCCGGAAGAAAATCGTCCTATCAATTCAAGGGCCTTCTTCCTCTTATCCTTATTAACCTTCATCTCCCGCTCTTTTAAAAATTCAACCCCCTCCCTTATTATCTGAGAAATAGAAATCTTTCTCTCATTGGCTTTCTGCCTCAGCCATTCAATCTGCTCTTCTGTTAGCTGAACCTGAGTTCTGATCATAAATTACTCCTTTAAATTATGATGTTATTACATTATTATTATGATAACATGAAATCAACCTGATTTTCAACTGATAGTGTCCAAGGTAGGACATCTTTAAATAATTAGGTAACTCAATTAATTTCCTGGAATAATAAATGAAATTGTAATCCTTATGCGGGTGTTATCTTTTCCCAGGTGGAATATAGCTCCTTGGTGGTCTTGTTAAACTCAAGGCCAACCATGTAACATGTCCTATCAGTGTATTTCCTGTGGTATCCCTTCTCCTTTATCTGCCTTATGGCCTTATCCTCCCTTTCCTCTACCACCTTGAGCTCCATCACCACCACTGAAGAGCCCCTGTGGTATATATCAGGTAGTTTGATGCTTAAATCTATCCTCCCCCTGTCTGTTATGTCCTCTGGTATCACCTCCAGCCCCGCACCAAGCAGAAATGCATAAAGAACCGATTTATAATAGTCCTCATACTTAGTAAGCTCCACCGTGGAGTATGGAATCCCTCCAAAGAGTGCCTCTATTACCTTTATTAAAATCCCCATATCCTCTTCCTTTATGGCCTTCCATAGTTGCTGTTTCCTGCTCAAATACCCCCTATTATCCAGTGCCTTTAAATAACTGAATAATAACTCCCTGTTCAGACTCTGTCTTACCTCATAATTTGGAATCTCAAGTGTGTAATAAATCTCCCCCATATCTATTATCTCTTCCTTTATGGTAAGATACCCTGTCTGAAAAAGCAGTGTCTCTATGGGCATGGTATATACATCAAAGGCATCCAGTAGATCTGCTGATAACTCAGTGTTCTCCACCACTGCAAGGTCTGGCTCCTCTTCCCTCTCCTCAAGCACCTTTATTAAAAAGGATGGTGTCCCTGTCCTGAACCAGTAGTTTTGATACTTCCGGGATTTTAAAAACTGAAGTATGTCAAAGGGATTATACACATGCTCTTTGCCAAGGAAATTATACCCATTATACCAGTATCTCATCTCCTCAGGGTTTATATCTATCAGGTATTCTTTAAAGTCCCTCACTATCTCTTCCTCAGTGTATCCAAGCAGTGTGCCAAACTCTGGATAGAGAGATACATCCTGTAGATTGTTCAGTCCTGAAAACAGGCTCACCCTGGAAAACTTACTCACCCCTGTCATGAAAAATAACCTTATATGCTCATCCAGCCCCTTGAATACCTCATAAAAGCTCCTGAGATAATCCCTTATCTCCACAGCATATTCTTTCCTCTCTATGTTATCTATTATGGGCTTGTCAT
>JALVMZ010000068.1 GCA_027032655.1 Desulfobacteraceae bacterium | reverse complement strand
ACCGAGGTTCGAATCCTCGTCCCCCAGCCATTTTTCTTTGATGTGGTCCCATCGTCTAGCGGTCTAGGATATCGGCCTCTCACGCCGAAGACACGGGTTCGAGTCCCGTTGGGACCATTTTTTCTTTGAGCTTTTGAGATAGCTTCTTAATAACCTCAAAGGCACTTTCCACTGTCTTTTCCCCATCTGGATTTACAAGGCAGCATGTGGCAGGTGAAAGAAGACTCCTGGATAAGAGATATTCAATGTCAACACCCTTTTTACCCAAGAATCTCCACATTTCTTCAAGCCTTTTTTGAAGTGATTCTAAATTTTCGTTATTAAAAGGTTCAAAATTTGTGGGAACAATACCCCATACAAGAACTCCGCCCCTGTCCAGAAAGCGTCTGATAGATGACCAATAATTAACAAATACCTCACCATTACTGTAAACATCCAAGGAGAGTATATCCATATCAAGGGTTAGCAGGAAATCCCAATCGGGTTTGCCACATAGATGAATACCTTTTGGGCTTTCTATCAGTGATAGGAACAATTCCATATCATCATGTGCTAAGACATTATTATACCCGGACATTCCGCTAAATACAAATTGAAGCCCGGGTTCATCAATAAACATAAAGGCATTGGGATTTTTCTCTTTGAGCCTTTTTAACTGAATATTTACCCTCTTTGCCATAAACTCAAGGAGAAATGACCTGACCATGTCATTAAACAGTATTGGTCTTCCATCTTCATCAGCCACATTAAATCCAAAACTGATAGGTCCTTCAATTTGCCCCCTTATGGCAGGTCTTGTTGAATGATCCATTTCCAGAAATCTATGATAAACAGCAGAGTATTCTGGAGTTATATCGAAGTATTCCGGCTCATCAAAATGTTCGATAAGTTTTTCCATCTCCAGTTCAAACTTATTAATTGAGAATCCCAGCTTCCTGTTCTCTATATCCAATAATATACCAGGGAAATGTTCAGATGCCTGAACATACATATCTTCATAATAGCTATATAAGGGAAGCTGAGGCCAAAAGGGTATGTCAAGGGAAAGGGCTACACTCAATGCCCTATCAATATCTTTATGAGGCATTACACCCATTGCAGTTGTAAGAAGACCTCCTGGGATAGGCATATCAAAACTCCTTGAATCCTTAAATCGGGGGAGCTATTGTAACCAGGACTCTCATGTCTTTATCTGCCCTGATTCCATGGGGTTCACTTATATCCGAGATTAATATATCTCCTCTTTTTGCAGAAATGCGTTTATCTTTACTCAGGAATTCTCCCTCTCCTTCTAATACAAAAATGCTCACCTGGCCTTCTATGTCGTGCGAATGAACAGGTAATTCCTGCCCTTTCCTGAAATTAAAGTTCAATATCTTGAAATAGGGAGAGTCATGGACAAGTAATCTTGTCATATGAGAATCATTAAATGCATTTTCATCTATTATATTTAACTTTTTCATTGAATCACCTCCTGAAAATTTTTACCATTACACAATCTCCTAAAGGGCTCTTCTATTATCTGCCATAGCAGTTGAATCCTTTGAATCTTTCCTTGTAGGATGCAAGTAAAGGTGTGAGTTTTCGCTCAGGGACTCTTCTATCCTCAAGTCTCTTTTTAATCTCCTCATCACTTAAAAGCACATTGATTTTCCTCTCAGGCACATCTATTTCAATAATATCTCCATCCCTGATTGCACCAATTGCACCACCATTGTATGCCTCCATCTCCACATGACCAATGCAGGGGCCTGTGGTTGCACCTGAAAATCTGCCATCAGTTATAAGTGCCACCCTTTTAAACCCGGCTCCCTTAATGGCATCAGTGGGGGTTAGCATCTCGGGCATACCCGGTGCACCTGCCGGGCCCTGATAGGGCAGGACCACCACATCACCCTCATTCAGTTTCCCCTTTTCAATGACATCAAGGAGTTCCTGTTCTGTGTGAAATACCCTTGCAGGACCAGAGTGCTTCATCACATCAGGTGATACTGCGGTCTGCTTAATTACCGAACTATTTGCTATGTTTCCCTTAAGAATGGCGATGCCCCCTTCCTTGTGGTAGGGATTATTAACGGGCCTTATCACATCATCATTAAGTATGTTTGAACGATCTGCGATATCCAGAATGGATAGACCCACAACTGTGGGAGAAGGCTTGAGAGCATCTCGCAGCCTTTTAAGCACTGCTGGCACACCCCCTGCACTGTTTACATCTGCCATTTCATATGGGCCTGCTGGAATAATTGAGCAGAGATTTGGGGTCTCTCTTGATATCCTGTCAAACAGCTCAACGGGAATATCAACCCCTGCTTCCTTTGCAATGGCAGGTATGTGTAGGACCGTATTTGTTGAACCCCCCATTGCCATATCCACCCTGATCGCATTCTCAAAGGCATGCTCTTGCATTATCTCCCTTGGTCTTATATCCCTTTTAACCAGTTCCACAATCTTTTTTCCTGTCTCATATGCCTGAAGCCTTTTCTTGGGATCAATGGCAGGGGTTGTGGCGCATCCAGGAAGGGACATCCCCAAGGCCTCTGTTACCACTGCCATAGTATTTGCTGTATAAAGGCCAACGCACGAGCCTTCGCCACATGTCATTTGAAAGAGTTGTTCCTCTGCCTCTTCCCGTGTGATTTTACCTGATTTTATCATTCCAACCAGGGCGAATCCCTCAATTGGATGGCGTTTTTTTCCATCAATTATGTTGGCCTTCATGGGGCCACCTGTCAATATAATGGCTGGCAGATTGAGTCTTCCTGCAGCCATAAGCATTCCCGGGGTAATCTTATCACAGTTTGTAAGTCCCACCCAGCCATCTAAGGAATGGGAGAGCACCATTATTTCAATATTGTCTGCAATATGCTCCCTGCTCGGAAGGCTGAGTCGCATCTCCACATACATGGCTATTCCATCGCAGACTCCGGGCACTCCCCATTCAAAGGGCACACCCCCTGCATCCCTTATTCCCCTTTTTACCTCCTGGGCAAGTTCATTTAAGTGAATGTGACCCGGTATTATGTTGTTGTAACTGTTTGCAATTCCTATGAAGGGCTTTTCAGGGTCAAGGTCCTCTTTCTTGAGACCCGTGCACATTAATAGTGCCCTATGGGGCAGGGTTGCTATGTCCTTTTTTAATATGTCTGATTTCATAATGCCTCCTTTTGATCTTTACTCTCGTCAGCCTCCCAGTATTCCTGGAAGAACTGTAACAAGGGAGGGGAAGATTGTAATAATGGTTAAACCTATCAGTTGAAGCACAATAAAAGGCACTGTTCCCCTCACGATATGTGCCCCGAATTCAACCTGGGGTGGGGCCACTCCTTTTATATAAAAGAGGGCAGGGGCCATTGGCGGAGTGAGAAAAGATGTCTGCATTGTAACACAGAACAGGATTGCACACCAGAGTGGATCAAGTCCCATCTCCTGGAGAATCGGAGTGAATATGGGAACAAGTATTGGAACAATGCCGACCCATTCCATGAAAAGACCAAAAAGAAAAAACGCCGACATCATTACTATTAAAACACCCCATTTTCCGAAAGGAATGGAAAGCAGGAGCTCTTTTACAATATCCCCTCCACCGATTAACATGAATGTACCGGTAAAGACAAATGCTGAAGCAACTATTATGAGTATCATACTTGAAATTATCATGCTCTCATAAAATGATTCCCTGAGGGTTTTAAAGTCAACTCTACCATAGCAAAGGGCAAGAATAATGCTGGCAAATGCTCCTACAGCAGATGCCTCAGTGGGGGCTGCAATTCCAAAAAATATTGTGCCAAGCACAGCAAGTATCAAGAACATGGGTGGAAGTAATGATGTCAACACTATATAAAATTTCTTTTTTATCGGGATCTGCCTTTGACTCTGAGGCACAGGGGGTCCCAGTCTTGGATTAATATAACATGTTATTATTATATATAATGCATAAAGAATTGAAAGTATGAGCCCAGGGATTATTGCTGCCATGAATAGTTTTCCAACTGATATACCTGCCATTGGTCCATAGACTATAAGCATAATACTTGGTGGAATCAGGATTCCAAGTGTTCCACCCGCACAGATGGTTCCACAGCTAAGTGCTGGATCATATCCTTTATCAAGCATCTGGGGGAGGGCAAATAGCCCCATTATTATTACAGGTGCTCCCATAATACCTGTTGCTGCTGCCATTATGGTGCACACAACCACCACTGCAAGGGCAAGTCCGCCTTTAAGAGCACCAAGTATTATATGGATTGAGGAAAAGAGCCTTTCTGCAACCCCGGACCTTTCAAGCATAATTCCCATATATACAAAGAGGATAATGGATACCAGGATATAGTTATGCATGGTCTCAAATACTCTCAGAATCATCATATGAAAGAATCCAGTGCCGATTCCCAGAATTCCCACTATAAGAGATGCACCCAACATGGAAAACGCAACAGGAAAACCTGATGCAAGACCCATTATGAGGGTAAGAAAAAGGATCAATACAAGCAATTCAGGACTCTGAATCAACATTTTCCCTTCCAAATGCGATCTTGACACAGCCAATAAACTGGACAATCCCCTGAAGAAATAGCAAAAGGGCACTCAGGGGCAGGACTGTCTTAAATGGGTAGATGGGGGGCTGCCACATGCTCTCCCCGCCTGATTCCCACATCTTCCATGATTTTATGGCAAAAATGGTCCCAAAATAGAGCAGTGCAATAGTGGATGGAAAGTATAAAATCAAATAGCATATCCCGTCTATAATTGCCCTTCCCCGCAGGGATAGTCTTGAATAGATACTTTCAATCCTTACATGTCTATCAAGCTTAAGGGTGTGTGCTGATCCCAGCATAAAAATGGCTCCATATAACATATAAGATATGTCATATGACCACTCAGTTGGTGCATTGAACAGGTATCGTGAAAAGGTATCATAAACCAGCTCCAGGATGAGCAGGGGCACAAGATATGCCACTGCCTTTGCAATCCAGTCGTTAATCCTGTTTATATAATCCATAAAATGAACGAGCCCCCTTATTTTATAAGAGAGCTACCATACGGATATGGAAGCCTGACTAAGGATGCATAGGGCTCCACCAGTTTCCTGAAGTCCCTCTGGGACTTCAGAACCCTGGCGAACATGGGGTCCTTTCTGGCATATTTATCAAGCTCTTCATTTCCTATCTTTACAATCTCCTGAATCATCTTATCTGATAGGCGTGATACATGAAGGCCAGGATAATTCAGAAAGAAATTCATGGCCTCTGCATCCTGTTTCATGGAAAGATTTATTGCATTAAAACATGATAGCATAAGGGCATACTTTACTTTGTTTTTTAGATCATCAGGTAGCTTCTTCCATGTCCTCTCATTTACCAAGGTCTCCAGCGGGGCACATGGTTCATGTATTCCTGGAACCTTCAGGAACTTACATATCTCCTGAAATCCCAGCTTTTTATCAATTGCAGGGGTTGCAAACTCTGCTGCATCAATTACCCCCCTTTCAAGGGCAGGATAGACCTCGCCTCCAGGGAGGCTTACCACTCGTGCCCCCAGTCTTTCAAGGCATTTACCCCATATGCCAACTGTCCTGAATTTAAGGCCTTTGAAGTCCTGAAGGCTGTTTATGGGTTTTCTTGACCAGCAGAAATTCTCAGAACCCAGCATTCCATAAGGAGGCAGAACCACCACACCATAACCTCTGTAAAGCTCATTCCATAGCTCAAGCCCTCCTCCTGTGTATATCCATGCAAGCATTTCTCGCATCTGGAGCCCATTGGGGTATGAATTTCCAAACAGGACTGCTGCAGGAAATTTCCCTATCCACCAGCCGGCCCATGTAAAACCAATATCAAGCACTCCCGAGCTTACCGCATCAAATACCTCCTTAGAGGGAACTATTGCACCCCCGGGATTCATCTTTATAATAAGCCTGCCATCCGTGATTTCTTCGACTATCTTCTTGAAATGAACTGCTGGCTCATATAATTGAGGAAGTCCTGCAGGATAACTTGACTGTGCCTTCCATATTATCCTATCTTCAGCAAAGCCGGAATGCATTCTAAAAATAAGAAAAAAGACTGAAAGGATAACCCCACCCAAAATTGTTCTTTTCATTTTTTATCCTCCAGACTACTATTAAAGATTCAATGATAATTTTCAAAGTAACTTTGGTGCATTTTAGTAAAATGTGCTTTTAATATCAATGAGATGTTTATAATGGAAAAATCCATTGACATAGAGCTTTATATCAGCGACTTTGAACAATAAGGATTGTAATTATGGGAACAGGTGCATGCGGTATAAATTGTGATGTATGCTGGCTCAAGGTTGCGGGAATATGTTCCACATGTGGTCATGGCAAAAGCCCTGAGGCAAAGAGAAAACTAAACGCTCAGATAAGAATATTTGGTGCACCATGCCAGGTCCTGAACTGTGCGGTTAATAAAGAATTACAATACTGCATGAGGGATTGCAGGTCTTTTCCCTGTGAGGTATTTTCTAAAAACAGATATCCTTTTAGTGAGGGTTTTTTAAATATGCAGATGCGAAGAAAAAGAGAATATCCCCCATCAATAGGACCATCGGGAAATCCCATTGTCATCCCCGAATCATACTGGGATGAACTAAAGGCAATGGATGTGGAATCCGTGTGCTCAAGGGCACTTGTCAGGGCTCATGAGAGGAAAGGATATATGGTTCCGTTCCTTTCAGATTATCTGAGGGTGGATACTGATGAGAAGGCTATTTTCAGAATGGAGGGGAATGAATGGGAGAGGGTGCATTATCCCATGCTTGAACTTATAATGCTTGTCTATCTCCTTTATTCAAAAGATGAACCCCTCTCACATAATCTGATAACAGTAAAGGAGATGAAAGACGGGCATTTCTTTCAAGGACCCCATGAATTAAAGATAAAACCTGTGCTGGAAAGATTTGGATACGACCTGGAGGGCTTTAAAAGGGCATCCCGACTTCTTGGAGGAAAGGAAGTGGATATGGCAGATGCATCATTCATACTGCAGGCATTTCCCAGGATTCCTGTTTATTATCTCCTGTGGAAAGGAGATGATGAATTTCCGCCACGGGTATCGGTCCTCTTTGATTCCTCTATAGAGAAACACTTTAAGGCAGATGCAGTATGGGGTCTTGTAAATGTGA
>JALVMZ010000067.1 GCA_027032655.1 Desulfobacteraceae bacterium | reverse complement strand
CATGCTGGCACTAAGTCAAGCAGGTGAGTATAAATAACCCTTTTTATGGGTGAACTGTTTAGTATTTCATGGACATAGTTAAAGTTTGAATCCATACAGATTATAGTCTCTGCGCCTGAATCATTTATAAGATAGCCCAGGTCATAGGCTGAATAAACAGGTGCAACAGGCACTGAGATGGCTCCAATTCTGTCAAGGGCAAGCCATGAGATTATGGTCTGGGGGGTATTGTAGAGATATAATACCACCCTATCACCTTCTCTTATGCCCATATGGAAGAGAGACGATGCAATGCTCAAGACCATCTCTTTTAATCTTTTGTATGTAAACCTTTCATCCAGATAAATAATTGCGGTTTTATCCGGATGTCGGGATACCATCTCTTCAAATGCCCCAAACAGGGTATCTGATGAAAGTTCAACCATAATCATATCCCCATATAGCCTGATCTTATTTCAGGATTATCCATGAGTTCTTCCCTTGTCCCCTGAAACACAAGCATTCCATTTTCAATTACATAGCCTCTGTCAATCACAGGCATAATGGGTCGGGCAAACTGCTCTGTTATCAGAATTGTGATCCCCTGTTTTCCTATATCCTTTGTTGCCCTTGCGAGGTCTGCCTGAAGCATAGGGCTCAGTCCTAAAAATGGCTCATCCATCAGGAGGAGTCTTGGGTTTGCAACCAGTGCTATTCCTATTGATAGCATCTGCTGTTCGCCCCCGCTTAAGAGCCCTGCCTTTCTTGATCTTAATTTTTCCAGCACAGGGAATATGTCAAATACCAGTTTTATTCTCTCCTTTACAACTGAAGATGGCTGAAGATATCCAGCAATTTTCAGGTTCTCATGGACATCGCTTTCTCTGAAAACAGGATGCCTTTCCTGGCTCAGGACTATTCCCATTCTCACTCTCTGAGTTGGTTTGGTATTGATTATCTCCCTGCCTTCATATTTGAGACTTCCCATTATGGTTATCCTTATTCCACCCCTTCTGCTTTCCTTTTTCTTCATGTCAATGAGGAGTCCGGAAATGGTATTCATGAGAGTTGTTTTCCCTGCACTGTTTGAGCCGAGTATTGCCACAATCTCTCCCCTTTTCACATGAATGGAAAGATCATTTATGGCAATTGCATTTTCAAAAAATACCATGAGGTTTTCTGCTTCAAGCATAATCCTATACTTCCACCTCTATTCCTAAATAGGCCTCTTTTACTTTTGGATTTTGTGATATCTCATCAGGGGGGCCTTCTGCGATCTTGACCCCATAATTCAATACCATTATCCTTGATGCCACATTGAAGAGTTCTTTGAGCCTGTGCTCCACCATAACAATGGTAATGCCCTCTTCATGAAACTTTTCAATCAAGGGGAGGGTGCTTGCCACTTCTGACATGGACATGCCTGAGAAGAGCTCATCAAGTATCAAAAGTTCAGGCCTTAATGCCATGGCACGGGCAAGGTCAAGCCTTTTGAGATATCCATGGGGCAGTGTGCCGGCAGGTTTATACGGCACAAAGGAGTCGCGCTCAAATCCCATATCATCAAGGAGGTCAATGGCAGTATCATCCTTTTCTCCATAGCTACCTGCAGCAAGGCGCTTTACCCTCCTGGAAGACAGAGGTATAATTAGATTTTTGTATGCAGGTAGGTTATAGAATAGTCTTACCATCTGAAATGTTCGGGATATTCCAAGGTCAGCAATATCATAGGGCCTTTTCCCTGATATCTCCATGCCCTTGAATCTGATGCTACCCCTATCAGCCCGGACAAATCCCGTAATAAGATTAACCAGGGTGGTCTTACCTGAACCATTGGGGCCAATTATGCCCAAGAAATCACCCCTATTAATTTCAAAGCTGATATCAGATACAGCCACCACACCTCCGAAACTCTTTGTCACCGATTCCACCCTGAGCAGGGGTTCTTCAGCCATTCCTGTTACACCTCTTCCTTGATTTCAAATTGATGATACTTCCTGGATATAAAGTGAAATATCCCCTCTGGCAGGGCAACAATGCTGATAATCAGTATAATGCAGTAGATGGCTATCCTTAATCCACCAAATGCCCTGAGGGTCTCTGAAAGGGGAACCAGGATAAGACTTCCAAGGGCAGCTCCTGCAAATGTGCCCTGTCCCCCCAGTGCAACTGCTGCTATGGGCAGTATGGAGTAATCCAGTGAAAAGGCGGATAATCCCAGGAACTGGTAGTGGTGTGTCATTACAGCCCCTGCAAATGAACCCACCATTCCTGCAATGAAGATGGCCTGAATCTTCCTCCAGTATATATTTATAGCACCGCTCATGAC
>JALVMZ010000066.1 GCA_027032655.1 Desulfobacteraceae bacterium | reverse complement strand
TGTGAATTGTTCAAGAATCAATCTGATTAAGCCCTGTATTTATATATTGGAACAATAATTTTGTTGAGTTTTTTAAAAAAGTCAATCCAATTTAGTGCATGAGCCCCGGAAGAAAGAGGGCAATCTGAGGGAAAAATAGCAGGATTGCATTACAGATAATAAGGGCTATCAACATAGGAAGGACTCCTTTAAAGATTACTTCGAGTGGCACATCTTTTGCCACACCGTAAACAACATAGACATTAACACCAACTGGTGGGGTGATTACTCCCATCTCTGTTATAAGCACTATTACCACACCAAACCATATGGGGTCAAATCCCAGTGCCCTGGCAACGGGAAAGAAGATGGGTATTGTAAGCATTATCATGGCCAGTGCATCCATGAAACAACCGCCAAATAGATAGACCAGAACTATGATTGCCATAATTGCATGTCTTGGCAGTGGCAACTGGCTAACCCAATTTGCAAGGTCATATGGAAGCCTTGTTACCGCCATGAAGTGACCGAAGATCACAGCACCTGTTACAATAACCATTACCATACAACTGATTCGAGTTGTATCTGCAATGGACTTGATAAATCCGTCCCAGGAAAGTTGTCTTCTTAGTATGGCAATAAGAAGGGTAAGGAACGCTCCTGCCGCTGCTGCCTCTGTTGGGGTAAAGATTCCAAAGAATATGCCTCCCATCACAAGCAGGAAGATCATAATGGTCTCTAATATTCCTGAAAAAGATCTGATTTTCTCCCTGAAAGATGTGCGAGGCCCTGGTGGTGCAAGGGAGGGGTTCCTTTTTACCCTGATATATATTGTCAGCATAAATAAAATGGAAAGAAGGATACCAGGAAGGATTCCAGCCGCAAATAGTTTTCCTATGGATTGTTCTGTAAGAATACCATAGACTATAAATATCACACTGGGGGGGATCAATATTCCCAGACTTCCAGCCGCGGCCACAGTTCCTGTTGCAAGGCTCATATCATAATTGTATCTTTTCATTTCAGGAAGGGTAACCGTTGCCATTGTGGCAGCAGTGGCATTTGTGGACCCTGATATGGCAGAGAATCCTGCGCAGGCCCCCACTGTTGCCATGGCAAGGCCACCTTTTCGATGCCCTATCAGGACATATGCCGAGTCATATAGCCTTCTACTGATACCGGAATAAAAGGCTATCTGTCCCATGAACACAAATAAGGGAATCACGGTAAGGCCATAAGAGGAGAATACCTCAAATACATCCCTTGCTAATAGACTGAGTCCCGGCTCAAGTCCCCTTATATAACTGAAGCCCATGAGTCCAAGAAAACCCATGACAAATCCAACGGGCATGTTGGAAAAGAGTAATATGACAAGTATTATTATTCCCAGGATTCCGATTGTGGTTAGACTCATTTCTTTCCACCAATTACTTCAATATTTTCAACAAGGTCAATGAAAAGTGTTATACATACCGCAATGGAAGCAAATGCTATACCATAAACAAATGGATAAAAGGGAAGTTGAAGAGTAAGAGATACCTCCCCTATTTCTCTTAAGTGATTGCCATATATATAAGATCGCCATGAAATCAAGGCGAAAAAGATAAAACTGAAACTATTGGTAATAGAACCAATAACAGCCTGAACTCTTTTTGGAAATAGTCTAACTATGAGGCTTACTGCCACATGCCCCCTTTCGATGGATGTGTGTGCCATTGCAAAGGAGACCGCCACAGCCCCCATAAAACAGACAAGTTCATATGTCCCTGGAATGGGTTTGAAGTGGCTGAGAAAAACAATATTATATTTATGATATAGTGTTATGGAGAGTCTTAAGAGGATATCAGCACAGGTTATGAGCATCATTGAGACAATAGATGCTCCTGCAATCCAGTAAAGGACTTTTGCTAATTTCCTTGAAAAGTTTTTGAGAAAATTCATTAGTTAGATTATTAATCTTATTAAAATTATTAAGAATCAGGCGTAACCCATAACATACCTGTTTCTTGATGTCAATGCCTAAGAGATTTTTAACTTGACAGAGAGTCTAATTTTTTAATATTTGCATATAAAGTCTATGGGTCCTTATGGGGTTTTATTAAAAATTAAAAAAAAGGGGGTTTTTCATGAAATATTTTAAGGCATTGTTTTTAATTGCCATTTTATTCGTCTTTGTGGGTGTGTTCTGTTTTAATCCTGCCACTGCCCATGCAAAAAAGACAGTGATTGAACTCAGCTATGCCAACTTTTTCCCGCCAACACATATTCAGGCAAAGCTGGGAGAGCAGTGGGCAAAAGAGATTGAGAAGCGCACCAATGGACTTGTTAAGATAACCTATTATCCTGGTGG
>JALVMZ010000065.1 GCA_027032655.1 Desulfobacteraceae bacterium | reverse complement strand
CAGGGAGTGAACCCCATAGCAATAAAACTAAAATATATGGCCACTCCAATATTGATCGCAATGTGCGGACTTCTCAGCTCTTTCGTGGGAGTCTTTTCCATAAAGCTCTTTCAAAAAGGAAATCCCGCCGCTGCCCTTAGATATACCACATTCGTGGCAGCAGCAATCTTCGTTATTTTAAGTATAATAGTTATTAAATCCATTGGCATGCCAATGGGAGCATTCTGGGCCATATTCTCAGGACTTCTCTGTGGAATTGCAATTGGTCTCCTTGCTGAGTATTACACCTCAGGTCCACCCATTCGCAGGATTGCAGAGCAGTCCAAGACAGGACCTGCAACAGTTATCATTGCAGGTCTTGCAGTTGGCATGCAATCCACCTATCTGCCCATCCTGGGTATCTGTGTTGCAACATTTATTGGATTCAAGACAGCAGGCATTTATGGAATAGGACTTTCTGCTGTGGGTATGCTGGCAACAGTGGGTGCTACAATGACCGTGGATGCATATGGACCAATCGCGGACAATGCTGGTGGAATCTCTGAGATGGCAGGTCTTGGCCCTGAGACAAGAAAGATCACAGATAGTCTGGATGCACTGGGAAATACAACTGCTGCCATTGGAAAGGGATTTGCCATTGGATCTGCAGCATTAACCGCACTGGCACTATTTGTGGCATATACCCAGGCAGCAGGGCTCGCATTTAAAGACCTGAGCATTATGAATCCTTATGTGGTAATTGGTGCATTTATAGGTGCAATGGTGCCCATGGTATGTGCAGCCCTTACAATGACTTCTGTTGGTGAGGCAGCATTCAGTATAGTGGAAGAGATAAGAAGACAATTCAGAGAGATCCCCGGACTCCTTGAAGGAAAGGAGGGGGCCAAACCCGATCCTGCAAGATGTGTTTCAATTGCCACCACATCTGCCCTGAAAAAAATGGTAGCCCCAGGACTGGTGGCAGTAATAACTCCTGTTGCAGTGGGATTCCTCCTTGGAAAGCAGACACTGGGTGGTATGCTTCTTGGCTCAACTGTTATGGGTGCATTTCTTGCTCTTTTTATGGCCAACGGAGGTGGCGCATGGGATAATGCCAAAAAATACATAGAGGCAGGAAACCTTGGTGGAAAAGGATCTGATAATCATAAGGCAGCAGTGGTAGGTGATACCGTTGGTGATCCATTCAAGGATACTTCAGGCCCTGCAATGAATATCCTTATCAAGTTGATGTCTGTTGTTTCACTGGTAATTGCACCTATTCTTCCCGTAATCGGAATATTGCTGAAGTTATAGATTAACTCAGAATTCCCGGCCCGCATAGCTGCGGGCCGGAATCTCATAAGGGGGAGGTATGAATGTTTAAGGTAGGTGATTTGGCTGTATATCCTGCTCATGGGGTGGGTGTCATTGAAAAGATAGAGACACAGGAAATCTCAGGCTGCAGGCAGGACTTTTATATAATGAGGATACTGGACAACGGTATGAAGATAATGATTCCTACCAATAATGTGAAAAATGTGGGCCTCAGGGAGATTATTGCAGAAAAGGAGGTGCCAAAGTTACTCTCCATCCTTAAAAAGAGGGATGTCTCAGTGGAAAACCAGACATGGAACCGCAGATACAGGGAATACATGGAAAAAATAAAAACCGGGTCAGTTTATGAAGTGGCCGAAGTATATCGCGATCTTATAATGCTAAAATGGGAAAAGGAACTATCATTTGGTGAGAGGAAGATGCTTGATACTGCCAAGAATTTACTGGTAAAGGAGATATCCCTTGCAAAGAATATTGATGAGGAACAGGTGGAAAAAGAACTTGAGAGTCTATTTGGATGAGATAACTTACAAGTGGGCTTTGATACGGAAAGAATATACTATCTGTCAGTAACAGGGGACAAAGATAAGAGAATAGACAGATTCTTATCAGAAAGGTTAGGAGATATTACAAGGTCCAGAATCCAGCAGTTCATAAAAGAGGGCCTTGTAAGGGTAAATGGGGCTATACCCAAATTAAGCTATCAAATCAGATCAGGGGATAGAATAATAGTTACTATCCCAAGGCCCAAGAAATATAAAATTGAACCTGAGCCAATAAATATCTATCCATTATACGAGGACAACTCCATTATCGTAGTAAATAAACCACCAGGTGTGGTTATCCATCCTGCACCAGGACATATGAGAGGCACATTGGTTCATGGACTGCTTAACTACTGTAAAGACCTCTCGGGCATAGGGGGCGAATTGAGGCCCGGTATTGTCCACAGACTCGACAAAGATACATCAGGTGTCCTCATTGTAGCAAAAAACGATAGAGCTCATAATTCCTTG
>JALVMZ010000064.1 GCA_027032655.1 Desulfobacteraceae bacterium | reverse complement strand
ACATATTCTCCAGTTTTTGCTCCAATATGTGTCCTGATATACTCTTCGTCAAGTGTGGTGTTTTTTGTCTCTATTGTTAATTTCCCCCCTTCTGGCATGGCATCCCTTGCATTTACAGACAGATTCATAATAATCTGCTCAATCTGGGATGGATCCCCATTTATTGTCTTCAGACCGTCTTCCAGTCTGAGTTCAATATCAATCATTTTGGGGATTATGCGTCGCAACAGTCTTTCCATATCTTTTACTACAACATTTAAGTTCATGGGTCTTGGTTTTGTCTCAACCTTTCTGCTAAAGGTGAGCAGTTTCTGAACAAGCTCTGCCCCCCTTTTTGCAGATTTTTCTATCTCTTTTAACCGAAAGGTATCCTCATTATCCTCCTTTTTATCAAATAGAAGTATCTGGGTATAACCAAGGATAGCCTGGAGAATATTGTTGAAATCATGGGCTATCCCCCCTGCAAGGATTCCCACTGCCTCCATCTTCTGTGCATGGAGGAGCTGGGCTTCCAGTTCTTTCTTTTCTGTGATATCTTTTACGATGGATATGATATAATTTTTATTATCCATCTCCATCAGCTCAGCAGACCATAAGGTATGCACCCTGTCCCCTTTTCTATTCCTGAATGTTATTTCGTAGTTAACCAGTTTGCCCTTCTTTTTCAAGATATCAATTGCCTTGTTCCTTTCTTCTATGTTCTCCCAGATGCCCAGTTCCATAGATGTCTTCCCAATCGCCTCATCTCTTTTCCAGCCCGACATCCTGCAGAATGCATCATTTACATCAATAAATCTTCCGGTTTCAAGCTCGGATATGCTTACAGCATCAGGGGTGGCCATAAATACCTTTGTGAACTTCTCCTCACTCTTGGTCAGGGCCTCTCTTGTCCTTTTCTCCTCTGTTACATCTTTGAGTATATTGTAATAAATATTATCTCCATACCTTCCTCTCATTGTGATGGTGCTCATGAGGATGTCTCTTTTTTCTCCATCCTTAGTCCTGGCCTTCATATCATAATTTTTGAGTATCTTCTTTTCATGAAGCTCTTTTTTCCACATCTCCCTTTCAAGGGGGTTTTGCCAGAGTATTTCAGCACTCATGGAGCCTATCTCTTCCTTTTCATACCCAAATATCTGGGACCATCTATCATTTACATCAATAAATCTACCATCATCCGTTGTAATGGAGATGGCATCTGGCGAGAGCTCAAAAAGGGACCTGTATAGGTTTTCCCTATCCGTTAAGGCCTTTTCTACCTCTTTTCTTTTATGAATGTTAATCCACATAATGATTATTAAGCCAAGGAGAATGCAGAAAAATCCACTTATTCCCCATATCCATCCCTTATAGAAAGAATATAGGCTTCTTTTTCGGTTGATTATAACACTGTCAGGAGGGAGCTTATTTTCAGCGATATTCCATCTTTCAAGGGCACTGAAATTGAACATGGGAATGTTTCTGCTCTTTGTCCTAACTGGTATCCTGTAAGGTGGAATACCTTTAATGATTGTCACTCCCATCTTAACTGCTTCAAGTGCATGATATCTGGCGGATTGGACCATACCCCCAACCACCCCATAATCAAGCATATAGTCCACAACTCCAAAGACGGGCACCGGTGAGTATTTTACTATTTCAGGGTATGTATCTTTCCATGGGACAAATCTTCCGGTTCTGTCCCTTACCCAGATGCAAAGAATGACAATGGTATCCCTTTCCAGGTTTTGCAATTTTTCAAACATCTGAGATGTGGTAAGGATATGCCCATCAAGTTCAATGAACTGGATATCAGGGAATCTCTGTCTTGCCAGCATGGACTGTTTTCTGTATCCCCTCCCGGTTGGTGTGTCATCAAATATTAATGCCACTTTTCTGAGATGGGGGTAAATATCCCTTGCTATCTTTATAGTATTACCTATATCCACACTCTGGACCACACCGGTGATCTCACTGTGTCCCTTAATCATGGATGGATCAAAATTATTAACACCCATGAATACTATAGGAATACCGGGAAAGAGCTTCTTGTGGTAATTAAGGATAAACTGGAAGGCACTGTCGTCTGATACAAATATTAAATCAGGTCTTCTGTTTTTATACTTTTCTTTTAGTAATTCATAGAATATTTTATTTTGTTTATTGCTCGGGAATCTTTTTGTATCCATATATTCCACATAGAATTCAAAATCACCGATTCTCTTCCTCAATCCCTTCTCCACCCCCATCACAAGGTCATCTGTCCACTCATAACCCTTATGGTATGAGTTTATCATGAGTATATCCGGTGTGGCATACAAAGGAGAGACAAAAAGAGGCCACAATATAAAAGATATTAATAATATGTGATAAAACCTTTTCATATATTATTTTATTTTTAATTGTTTAAAACTTAAGTGTAAATTTTCCCATCAATTTTATAAGATTATATAATTTATTATATTTTTCCACAATGATTTATTAAAAATCCGATAAAAGTATTCTCTTGTAAGTATATTAAATTCTGCTAAAATACCTATCGTCCAGTTTTTATTATTTCTGAAAGGATATTTTGGGTGACAAATAAAATAGAAATCATAGCACATATACCTCTTTTTGAGGCCCTTGAAAAGGAACACATCAGAGAACTTTCAAGGATAGCCATTGAGAAGGTCTATGAAAAGGGGGCAATAATATTTTCAGAAGGGGAAGAGTGCAATGGCTTTTATGTGATAATGGAGGGAAGGGTCTCGGTTTTTAAGTTATCCCCTGATGGAAGGGAACAGATATTGCACATATTTGAAGAAGGTGAACCATTTGGTGAGGTGCCTGTCTTCTCAGGCCACAATTTCCCCGCATCTGCCTCAGCAATGATAAAGAGCAGGCTATTGTTTTTCCCGAAGCATGATTTCGTGGGATTGATTGAAAGAAGGCCATTAATTGCCTTGAAGATGCTGGGAGTCCTATCCATGAGGCTCAGGCGGTTTACGGCTCTTATTGAAGACCTATCCCTTAGAGAGGTTCCCGCAAGGCTTGCTAATTATATCCTTTATCTCAGCAATAGGGAAGATGATACATCCAGTGAAATTGAGCTGGACATAAAAAAGTCCCAGCTTGCATCTCTTCTCGGAACAATACCTGAGACGCTCTCCAGGATACTTTCAAAGATGAAAAGGCAGGGCATAATTGAGGTGGAGGGCTCTAAGATAAGGATTCTTGATATGGAGGCCCTGGAAGACCTGGCTGATTCAATCATTCGTCTCATATAATATACCTGAGAATGTCTTAATTTTTATTCCTCCATGTTTTATTGTTATGGTAATGGCGCCATGTTTTGATGTCTCAAATACCTTTATATTTCTCCTGTGCAATCTTTTTATCACATCAGGATGGGGGAATCCCTTTTTACCTGATGAAGAGATAATACATATGGCGGGATTTACTGCCTCCAGAAAATCTTCTGAACACGATGTAATACTTCCATGATGTGGCACCAGGAGGACATCACTTTTTAATTTTTCATGACTTACATGGGAGAGTATATATCTTTCTGCTGTATCTTCGATATCACCTGTAATCATAATAGACCTTCCTTTGTAAGTGAATCTTAATACCAAGGAATTGTTATTGGGATTTATAAATCTTTTATTATATCCTTTTAATGGAAGGGGATGAATTAAACTGACCTTTACTCCTGAGATTTGCGTTTTATGGATAATTCCTTCCGGTCCAATTGCTTTAATATTATTCTTGTTAATTCTATTCATAAGTTTGTCAAAGAGGGAATTTTCCCCTTTTATTCCATTATACCAGAACTCATCAGGATGAAATGTATCTTCAATAAATATAAGCCCCTTTAAATGATCCGCCTGTGGATGTGTAAGGGCCATGTAATTTATCCTGCTTATCCTTTTTTTCCACAGAAATGGTGCTATTATCATCCTGCCAGGGTCAAATTCAGAGCCTGGAAACCCTCCTCCATCTATAATCATCCTTTTATTACCAGGAAATGAAATAAAACATGAATTTCCCTGTCCCACATCAAGAAAAGTAATTTCAAGATTATCCTCTTTTTTATTTTCCCTGAACCAGTAATAGGCATCATAGAGGGCAACTGAGATTATTATTAGTAATATTAAAACAAAGATCTTCCTGTTTCTTATCTCAAACACCAGGAAAAGAACTGCATAGTATATGAAAATCTCATATGGAGTTGGTGTAGGAACCCATATCCATGCGTATGACATATTTGACCAGAAATGGACGGTATTAATCATTAATTGAATTCCCGCTCCGCCAAACTTCAAAAATAGAATGGACAGTGACTTTGACAATGGAAATAAAAATGAGCACAGAATGCCTGAGGGAATTATCCAGAGTCCCATTATTGGTATAACACATAAGTTTGCCGGAATTGTAACAAGAGACAATTGATTGAAGTAAAGGATTATTATTGGGATAAGTATCAGGATTGCAGATAGAGTTACAGAAAAGAGCCCCACGAGATATCGTATTATGATTTTAAGGAATCTTTTATTTGTTTTTGTCCATCCCATTGTTTTTTCATAAATGCCGGGTGATAGCCAGAGAATCCCTGCAACTGCACCAAATGAGAACTGAAAGGATATGTTAAATAGTGAAAGAGGATATAATCCCAGGATTATTATACCCGCAAGGGCGAATGTGGACCATGTTTCATTTTCCCTTCCTATTATAATGGAAAACAGATATGCAAAGGCCATAATCATGGCCCTTTTTGTTGAAAGCTCAAATCCTGATATGAGTGCATATAAGAGAATGCTGCCACAGGTAATCAATGCAGATAGCTTTCTGATATCAATCCTATGAATAAGATAGGAGGATCTTAAAAGGAGCAGACTGGAGACAAAAAACACGAACCAGCCCTCAAGTCCTATATGAAGTCCAGATACTGCAAGCACATGACCCAGTCCTGCCGTGTTAAACATTTCCCTTAATTCTGGACTGATTATCTGTTTTTCCCCAAGGATAAGTATTCTGAATATATCACTCTTTAAGGGGGTTAAATTATCCTGAAACAGATTTCTCACTCTGTTTCTATATCTTTCTATGATACCTATTTTTGAATTACCCAAAGGGACAATATATCTTCCATCTGAAACCATGCAGGAACAGAGAAAACCCTTGGTGAGCATGTGAAGTTCATAGTTAAATCCACCAGGGTTTTTGAAATTTCTGAATGGTCTTACCTTCCCCCTGAATCTGATTATCTGGCCTGGCAGGAGAGGGACGGGAGAGCTGTAAATGTGGAGCAGGACCTTTTCATTGATAAAGTATATACCATTATCTTTTATGACTTTTCTAATGCGAACAGCTACCTGCTCCCTTGACCCGGTTATTCGTGGAATCTGATCAACAACTCCCTCCAGCATAAGCCCCTTTTCTGGCTCTGCCAGTTCAATAAGACTTGATGATGGGTCTGCTGCGGTTTTTAAAAATATTCCCAGGAAAAAGAAAATCATCAGATAAATGCGGGGGTGTTTCAATCCACAAGCCAGCAATAAAAGCAGTGCTATCAACACTGAGAGTGAGAGAATAATTATTGCCTTATTTGTTGTAACAAAAGGAGTGATAATAAAGTGTTCAAAGAGAATTCCTGCAATGAATAGTAAAAAAGCAGGTATCAGGGGGCGGAGAGGTCCTTTTCTCGCCATATCCTTGCACCAAGTTTTTGAAATTTCTCCTCAAGTCTTTCATAACCCCTGTCAAGATGGTATATCCTTCGGATCTCGGTTCTTTCCCCTTCTGCAATAAGTCCAGCAAGCACAAGACAGGCACTTGCACGAAGATCTGTTGCCATAACAGGGGCTGCAAGGAGTCTATCCTTCCCCCTTACAAGGGCCTGGCTTCCATCAATGGATATATCAGCGCCCATTCTTCTCAGTTCACTTACATGGATAAATCTATTTTCAAAAATTGTCTCATGGATAATACTTGAGCCATCAGAGATACACATAAGAGCCATAAATTGTGCCTGTAAATCGGTGGGGAATCCTGGATAAGGCATTGTCTTGATATCAACACTTCTTATTATATCCGGTCCTATCACATGTATTCTTTTATCCTCAATATGTATATCAGCTCCCACTGCAGTTAATTTTTCAATTACAGCCGTCAGGTGCTCTGGGATACAATTATTTATCCATATGTCCCCTTTTGTAATAGTTGCTCCGATCATAAATGTTCCGGTCTCTATCCTATCCGGGATTATTCTGTGATCAGCAGGTCTTAATTCATCAACACCTTCAATTAGAATTGTGTCTGTGCCTTCACCCTCTATCCTGGCCCCCATTGACCTTAACATGCAGGCAAGGTCCTGAACCTCTGGTTCCTTTGCAGCGTTTTCAATAACAGTAACTCCCTTTGCTGTGGCGGCAGCCATCAGGATATTCTCTGTGCCTGTAACTGTAGGTATATCAAAGAATATTCTTGCTCCTTTCAGCCTCTTTGCACTGGCATTGATATATCCATGCTCAAGATACATGTCCATACCCATGGAAGAAAGGGCCTTTAAGTGGAGATTAATTGGCCTTGCCCCAATTGCACATCCCCCTGGCATGGATATCTTTGCCCTTCCCATTCTGGCAATAAGGGGACCCAGAAGCAGTATACTGGCCCTCATGGTCTTCACCAGCTCATATGGAGCATGACATGATGTTAAATTTTCGGTGTTTACCAGCAGGGTTTCACCTTGTTCCTTAAAAACAACTCCCATCTCTTCCATTATTTTTTTTATGGTGTGGACATCCTTTAACTCTGGAATCCCCTGAAGCCTGTTCCATCCTTTACTCAAGAGACAGGCTGAAATGGCAGGTAGTGCAGAGTTTTTTGCGCCACTGATATCGACTTGTCCTTTAAGTGGTATTCCACCCTGTATAACAATCTTATCCAATTTATTTTTACCCCTGTAAAGTAAATGCTTGTATGAGTAGGCCTTTTTTATAATAATTATTCTGTTGCGTCAATCCGGATAAAAGATATGAATAGCCTCTTCAAAGACAAAGAAGGGATTAATAAAAAGGGCTCTTCTAAAAATTAGTTGATAGAAAATATCATTAACTATTGGAAATTATGATCATTATGGTTGGATATAATTATAATGGAATATATAGAAAAAATCAGGCGGATGGTATCGTCCTTTCGCTTCCGTTCGCTCCGCCATCCATGGCTCCGCTCACTGCTGATTTTTTTCTGATTTACATCCATGTATCAGA
>JALVMZ010000063.1 GCA_027032655.1 Desulfobacteraceae bacterium | reverse complement strand
CCTTCAGGGCCTTTGCTGACCTTACGAGCTGAGCAGCCTTATATTTTCCATCGGGATTCTCAACAGGGTCATACTGGATAGATGGCCAGCAAAAGTTATCCACTCCACCCAGGTGATCAGGGTCTCCGCCAACCGATAAAACCCTCCTTACAGCTTCATCAATTGTAACGGCTGTCATGTGGTATGTATCAATTCGGGAATAAAAGGGATTAAGTGCCTGGGTCACTGCTATACCCCGTCTTTTTTCAAGCACAGGTCTGATAACAACCGCATCTCCGGGCACATCTCTTCCCTTTCCCACAAGGTGTTTTATTACACTTCCTCCCTGAACTTCGTGGTCATACTGACGGATTATCCAGTTCCTTGAACAGATATTGGGGCGGGATAATATCTCTTTTAACAGTGATCCATGATCTTCAGGTTCTTCTATTTCTGGTTCTTTAAGCCCCCGCATCTCAGGAGGAATCCACTCCGCATCAAACTCCCACTGGGGAAACTCAGATTTCATAAACTCAATCCTTATGAGAGCACAGGGTTTTCCCTGCCAGTCAAGTCTCAAAAATCCAGAATCATTGTATTCACCGATTACTGTGCTCTCTACTGAATGCTTACGGGATAGCTCCATAAAGCGCTCAAGGTTTTCAGGTTTTATCCCTATGGTCATCCTTTCCTGGGATTCAGATACCCATATCTCCCATTGATCAAGCCCATCGTATTTCAGGGGGACCTTATCAAGGTCAACCCTTGCTCCATTTGAAAGATGTGCAGACTCACCCACAGAAGATGATAGGCCCCCGCCTCCATTATCAGTAATGAACGAGATGAGCCCTTCATCCCTTGCCTCAAGGAGGAAGTCATGCATCTTTTTCTGGGTATATGGGTCCCCTATCTGGACATGGCCAGCAGGGGTATGCTCTGAATATGACTCGGATGCGGCTGTTACACCGTGAATGCCATCCTTACCCACTCTACCGCCGGACATGATAATAAGGTCTCCAGGCTCTGGCCTTTTTTCATGGGTCGGTCCGTTTGTTACAACAGCAGGCATAATTCCCATGGCAGTTACAAACACAAGGCATTTACCAAGATAGCTTTCGTCAAAGATAAGGTGTCCAAATGGTGTGGGAACACCGCTTTTATTTCCTCCATCCCGGACACCCTCTATTATTCCATCAAGGAGTCTCCTTGGATGAAGGTGTGGTTTGAGTTTTCCACTGTAATCCCTTGGGCCAACACAGAATCCATACATGCCCAGAATTAATTTAGAACCCTTGCCTGTTCCCAGAGGATCCCTGTATATCCCCACAATACCGGTTAGGGCACCACCATATGCCTCAATATTGGATGGACTGTTATGGGTTTCACCGGTTATAACATAATTATATTCATTATCGAATCGGGCAACCCCTGCATTATCCCAGAGAACAGATACCACCCAGTCCTTTTCAGATTTTAGCTTTAAGGTGGGCTCTTCAATAAAGGTCTTAAATAGATTATCTACAATCTCGGTTTTTCCAGTTCGTAGGTCACTGTATCTGAACAGGCCTTTGAATGTATTGTGATTGCAGTGATCGCTCCTGGCCTGGGAAATATATTCAAGTTCCACATCGGTTGGCAGGGAGAGTCCAAACCTCTCCCTTTCCTTTTTTATGTCCTCCCTCAGGAAATATCTCCTGATTACCGGTATGTCGCTTTTGTGGAGTGCAAGATTTCTTTCCTTTGATAGGTTCTGGAGTTCTTCATCGCTGTTGATGGAGATGACTGAAACCCTTGGTTCATGGTTCAGTATAACCTTTGGTATTATGAATCCTATTCCCTTTGATGGGTCCCAGTTATCCCTTGAAAATACCTTCCATTGCTGAATTATTTCGTTGGCAAGTATCTCTCTGGCTATTAGCTCTGCATCAGACCCCGTAATTTTGCCCTGGATTTCATATATCCTGGATGTGTATATGCCTTCTCCTTTTTTAAACCTTATTTTAAGTAAGTCCTCAATTGCCTCCATTGCAGTGCTTCCTGCTGTATCCCTTACACCAGGTCTGAATCCTATCCATATTAACCAGTCAAATTCTTTGCTGGTTGGAGAAAAGGATGATTCTTCTGTAACAGGATTGGTAAATATTTCAATCCTTGCCTTTTCAAGCTGTTCCATATCAAGGTCTGAATCAATAGTAATCACCCGGACAACTCTTACATCCTTGAGATTGATTCCAAGATATGAACGGGCCTTTTCTTTTATGCTTGCGCCTTCAGCGTCAAACAATTCCTTTTTTAGCCTTATCTCAAGCCTTGATGCCATTTATACACCCTGTTATAGAAAATTATATCCTTTTTACAATCATATA
>JALVMZ010000062.1 GCA_027032655.1 Desulfobacteraceae bacterium | reverse complement strand
TTTTGTAAGATTAAGAGGAAGTATATTCCTCATTACCTTCTTCATAAAAGGCATATTCTGATTCTCTGTTGAACTCGACTCCCTCTGACATAATCGCATCTTTATCAAGGACTCCAGATACCCTTTAAATACCCTCCCCTGATCGGCATCTAAGGTGACAATCTCACCATTTTTCAATATGGTGGTGGCATTTTTTGCATTTACAATGGCAGGTTTATGTAATTCCCTTGATACAGAGGCAAGATGTGTAGCAGGGCTTCCAGTCTCAGCAATTAAACCTGCAACAGAAGGAATAAATTTTGCGAACTCCGGGTCCATGGTTTTAATAACAAGAATCACACCGCGGGGTATTGATTGTAGCTCTTTATCAGCAACGAACACAGGACCAGTGCTGGCTCCAGCGCTTACAGGAATTCCCTTCAATATAGGGGACTTATCTACCTCTGGAAAAGTGCAGGTCAACTGTTTTGACATAGAAAGGGGCCTTGCCTGAAGCACATATATCCAGTTGGAATCATCAACTGCCCATTCTATATCCTGAGGAACGCCAAAATGTCTTTCCACAACCATTCCAATATCAAAGAGCTTATGGAGCATCTCAGATTCAAGACAGAGCTCAGGACTTTTATTTTCCTGGATTGGGGATTTCTTAATTCCTCCTTTTGTATCAATTACGACTTTCATCTCCTTAGAAGTAATTACTTCTTTTAGAACCTTTCCTGATTCTCTCCTATCAAGATAATAGGTATCCGGAGATACAGAACCATCCACTGCAGATATACCCAGGCCTTTCACCGCAGTTACAATCATTTCGTCTGAATCAGGCTTTACAGGATTTAATGTATATAGAACACCTGCACTTTCTGCCACCACCACTTCCAACACAAGCACTGCCATTGCAATGCTATGATCCTGAGGTATCTTATTTGTAAGCCTGTATTTTATCGCCCTCTCCTCATATAAACTTGCACATACCTTTTTATATACATCAATGATTTCATCCTTCCTGATCCCAAGAAAAGAACGAAATTGCCCTGCAAAGGAGAAATTTCCATCTTCGCCGATTGCACTACTCCTGACAGCAAAAACAGTGGAATCATCAAATCTTTTTAGCTCCTCATAAATTGCAGTTTCCACCTCCTCAGGAATACTGGCAGTTAGTATCGCTTCCTTTATCATTTTAGAAGCATTAGAAATTGACTTCTGGTCATCCTCCGAACCTATCTCTCCAATAAGGATATCAATGAGCCTGTCAATCCCATTTTGAGAAATCATCTTACTATAGCATGTAGAACTTATTGCAAATCCATCAGGGGTGGGAATGTGGAGAATGTTTCTTACTTCTCCCAGATTTGCTGATTTAAAGCCAACCTCTCCTGCCATAATAGAGCTCAACATATCCAAGGGATAAACCAAAAGAATCTGATTTATGGTAGGATCTTTCAAATCCTCCACAATTCTATCTTTGATTCCCTGAAGGACCTTATTTAACCAATGATACTTCCCTTTACTGAGTTCATTAAGGGCATGAACAAAGGTCTCCATCTGCTTTAAAAGATTCATAACTTCTTCTTTAAAATAAGGAAATGTGATTAATTGAGAAGCCACCCTTTCCTGAAGTTCATTCATGAGACTGAGGACAGCATTATTATGGGATAGCAGAACCTTAAATGCATTATATCTCTTTTCGAGCTGATGGAATTCATCACTCATGAAAAAACGAACAAGCCTTGGATCATAGCCCTCTCCCAGTGAGCCAGAATCCCTCTTCTGGAACCCAAAGATATTTTTTAATTTTTTAGTAGCCTTATTTAAAATGGACATAATTAATCACCTTAATTGAGAGCTTTGCAAAAATGATTCATATTCAGTCTGTCATCCTGAGGGTGTATGAAAGACGCCCGTTGGATCTATGAGATGCTTCGGGGCTTTGCCCCTCAGCATGACAGATAAGGTAATTCCAGATATATGTTGAAAAAAGATATCATTTAATTGAGTTTTGTAAAGCTCTCTTAATTTTTTATTAAATCATATGAAAAATAATCATGTAAAGCACTAATGGTGTAAAGTGAAATGATAATCATGCCCACATCTCACAGCAAATCCAGTAGAGGAAAAATCAAAATAAATATAATAATCAATATCTTATTTATTTTTTAATATTGCTCAAGATGGATTTATATATTTACAATACCAGAACAAAATGCTATATTTGTTTCAATTTGGCCAATATTTTTTCATTTTGAAACAAAAAGAGGGGATATCCATGTTAAAGATAAAGGGAACCATTCGTGGAAAGATTATTACCACATTTATTTTATGCATTGCCTTTACAGGGCTCCTGACA
>JALVMZ010000061.1 GCA_027032655.1 Desulfobacteraceae bacterium | reverse complement strand
GATTCCAGGTATTCTGCTATCCTGTCCATGGCCTCTGTGTTTTTCATGCCATTAAAAGGCCCGGAATTAACCAGCACACCTTCACCCTCATATGCCTCTTCCATGGTCTCCTCTTTTAATTCCTCACCAGGGGGAGTGATTACCACCCTGAGGGGAAGGCCATACTTTTTTGCAAACTCAAAGTCCCTCTGATCATGGGTGGGCACCGCCATAATAGCACCGGTTCCATAATCAAACAGAACAAAATTTGCCACATATATGGGTATCTCTTCATCTGTCACGGGATTGATGCAGTATCTTCCGGTAAAAACACCCTCCTTTGCAGTAAAATCTGCTGTCCTGAGATAGGTCTCCATCTTGAGAGTGCGGTCAATAAAATCAAGGACCTCTTTTTCGTGCGGAACACCCTTTACAAGCTCTTTCAGCATGGGATGTTCGGGGGCAAAACAGAGAAATGTTGCACCGTATAGTGTATCCTGTCTTGTGGTATAGACCTCTATTACCCTATCAGAGTCCTTTACCGGGAATTTTATTATTGCACCATGACTTTTGCCAATCCAGTTTTTCTGCATGGTGAGGACCTTCTCCGGCCAGCCAGGAAGTTTATCACAATACTCATAGAGCTCTTCTGCATAATCAGTTATCTTGAAAAACCAGCTGTCCATCTCTTTAATTGTTACTTCTCTATCAGTGTGCCTCCAGCATCTTCCATTTTCCACCTGCTCCTTGGCAAGCACTGTCTGGCAGGCATCACACCAGTTTACATAGGTCTTTTTCCTGTAAACAAGCCCCTTTTCATACATCTTGAGGAAGATTAATTGCTCCCACTTGTAATAGGATGGATCACATGTGGCAAACTCCCTGTCCCAGTCATAGCTGAAGCCCATCCTCTTCAGTTGTCGTTTCATATTTGAGATATTCTCATAGGTCCATTTTGCAGGATGGGTATTGTGTTCAATGGCCGCATTTTCGGCAGGGAGCCCGAATGCATCCCAGCCCATGGGATGAAGCACATTCATGCCTTTCATTCTCTTATACCTTGCAACCACATCCCCTATGGTATAATTCCTCACATGTCCCATATGAATCTTGCCTGAGGGATATGGAAACATCTCAAGGAGATAATATTTGGGTTTTGATGGGTCCTCTTTTACTTTAAACACCTTCTCTTTTTCCCATATCTCATGCCATTTTGTCTCAATTTTTTCCGGTTCATACTTCATTTTCAATTACCCTCTCACATGAAATTAATAGCTCTCAGATAGTGATTCTATATCATCTTCTATCATTCTGAGGATGTCCAATAGACACCCGAAGAATCCCCAATGATCCGGGATTTAGATCCATCAACAGGACCGTCGAATATTAAACTTTTTTAATCGCACTTATATTACCTAACTCCCTATATTACTGATACCTGAATATGAGGAATTAAAGACTTATAAATAATATATTTTATATCCTTCAAGCATGAAATATCCCTCTCAGGTAGAGAAAAAACTATTTTAATATAATCCTCCCTGGAATCTGTTTTTACTGATTCATATTCAGCCACCATTTCAAGGATTGAGATGTTTATAGAATCAGGGTTAATGGCATTAAAATCTATCTCCTCTGGTATATGAATCCCCCAGTCAATAACCCCCAGCCTGCTCATTATTGAACCCATCTCATGTATCAATAAAGGTAAATCATCTGTGTTTATCTCATCTTCTCTACCAAGTCCCTTCAAAAGGATTCTTGGTGCTTTTATTCTTTCCTCTGATGGAATGAGAATTGTCTCACATTTAGCTCCTGTAAAAAATCCCTCCTTATAGAGCCCTTGCAGGTGTCTTTCCAGTTTCTGGTCCAGTTTGTATATAACTCCACTCAATAACTGCTCCCTTTTTATCACAGGTATTACAACAGCCTCACACCAGAGCTCTTCCACTGGTATTGATGAAAACCTGATATCCAGTCTCATCTTGTATCTTTTATGCCTCCAGCTCCATCTTCCTGTTGAATACCCTTACTTTGTATCTCATCTGATTCCTGGAACTTGTAAAATCTTTTGTATATATTATCCAGAATTCCATTTATAAACGCACCTGAATCCTCCTGACCGTATTTCTTGCCCAGTTCCACTGCCTCATTAATTGATGCCTTTGGTGGAATATCATCTCTAAAGAGTATCTCATAAGTGCTAATTCTCATAAGATTCCTGTCCACAACGGACATCCTCTCCAATCTCCAGTTCTTTGATGATTCACTTATAATACTGTCTATCTCTTTTCTGTTTTCATGAATACCCAGGACAATCTCCTTGGCAAAGTCCTGTATATTGCGGGACACATCAAATTCCTTACAAATTAATTCAAAGGCAGAAACAGGATCAACATTGTGAAATTCAATATGAAATAGCACCTTCAGGGCAAGTTCTCTTGCTCGCCTTCTCATTCCCATATTATCAAAGACCTGTAATACGAAATTTATCCAATCTGAGATATTAGGTTTACCATCTCCATTGCAGCAATGGCTGCATCCCATCCCTTGTTACCCGCCTTGGAGCCTGCCCTTTCTATTGCCTGCTCCAGGTTGTCCGTGGTAAGCACGCCGAAGGTAACCGGCACCTTTGTCTCCAACGATACCATTGCAATCCCCTTTGCCACTTCTGATGCCACATATTCGAAGTGGGGAGTGGCACCGCGAATAACAGCTCCAAGACATATCACCGCACTGTATTTTCCACTCTCAGCAAGCCTTTTAGCCACAAGTGGTATCTCGAATGCACCTGGCACCTTTATTATATGAATATCATCATCTTGTGCTCCGTGCCTAATAAGTGCATCCATTGCCCCTTCCACCAGTTTACCTGTTATAAAGTCATTGAACCGACTCACCACCAGTGCGAATTTAAATCCCCTGCCAGTTATGTTTCCTTCAATGGTCCTGGGCATATTAATATCCTCCTTTTATTATCAATTCTGTTCAATAAATTTTTCCAGGTTTAAATAATGACCCAATTTCTGGCATTTCGTAAGAAGATACTTCATGTTCTGGGGCCTGGGTTCTGTCTCTATCGGAATCCTCTCAACCACCTTCAGACCATATCCCTCAAGCCCTATTATCTTTTTTGGGTTATTGGTGAGCAGTCTCATCTTTCTAACCCCTAAGGCAACAAGTATCTGAGCACCCACACCATAGTCTCTAAGATCAGGTTTAAACCCCAGTTTTTCATTTGCCTCCACTGTGTCCAGACCCTTATCCTGAAGTGCATATGCCTTTATTTTATTGGCAAGTCCGATTCCTCTTCCCTCCTGTTGCATATAAAGGATAACTCCAATTCCTTCTTTCTCAATTATCTCCATGGATTTGTGCAGTTGATCGCCACAATCACACCTGAATGATCCAAACACATCCCCGGTGGTGCACTGCGAATGCACCCTTACCAGCACCTCTTTTTCTGGATCAATTTCACCTTTTACAAGTGCTATGTGTTCATAATCATCTATATCATTTACAAATACAACTGCCTTGAATTCTCCATAGCGTGTGGGAAGCACTGTCTCAGCCACCTTATGAACAAAACTCTCTGTCCTCATCCTGTATGCAATAACATCTGCCACAGTTGCTATCTTAAGACCATGCTCTTTTGCGAATATCTCAAGATCAGGCATTCTTGCCATTGTGCCATCATCTTTCATTATCTCACAAATAACCGCAGCAGGTTTGAGCCCTGCAAGTCTTGCCAGGTCCACTGAGCCCTCTGTCTGGCCTGTCCTGAAGAGCACCCCCCCTCTTCTTGCCCTCAGAGGAAATACATGACCGGGCTGCACCAGGTCCTCTGGCTTTGCATCATCTGCTATTGCGGTTAAGATGGTGTGTGCCCTGTCTGCCGCTGATATACCTGTGGTTACCCCGTGTCTTGCCTCTATGGACACTGTAAATGCCGTTTTATAAGGAGACCGATTGTCATAGACCATTGGCTGGAGTTTTAGTCTGTCAACAATATCCGGATCAAGGGCAAGACATATGAGCCCTCTACCGTATTTTGCCATAAAGTTTATTGCATCAGGAGTTACCTTTTCTGCGGCAATACACAGATCTCCTTCATTCTCCCTGTCTTCATCATCCACAAGGATTATCATCTTTCCCTGCCTTAAATCTTCAAGCACATCTTCAATCTTTGAAACTGGCATGTCTTCACCCTCTCTTAAAATTAATCAAATCCATATCTCTTTAACATATCATAATCTATAGAAGAGTCTTTCCCTTCTGTATCCTTTTCTTTATCTCGAATGAGTTTTTCCACATATTTTCCAATAATATCCAGTTCAATATTTACCCTATTACCAACTCTTTTATTAAGTATTGTGGTGCTCTGTGCAGTGTGGGGAATAATATTTACATCAAAAAATGCCTCTCCGCAATTATTAATGGTAAGACTGATCCCGTCAACTGCAACTGAGCCCTTCTCAATCATGTATCGTGAAAACACCCCTGGAATCTCTATCCTGTAAAACCATGAATTGCCTCTTCTTTCCTTTTTAATTATAATGCCTGTGCCATCCACATGGCCTGTTACAAAATGCCCCCCTAACCTTGTGGTGGGAAGCATGGCCCTTTCCAGATTCACCATACTACCTATTTTAAGAGCACCAAGTGTTGTGCGGGAGAGTGTCTCAGAAGACACATCCATAAAGAGCACGCCACTGTTAATTGCCATTACAGTCAGACACACCCCATCCACAGATATACTATCTCCAATCTTTATATCATCCATGTGGAATTGAGGTTCTATTCCCAGGTTGCTCTCCTGTGGTCCCTTTGTTATCTCTTTTATTATGCCTGTTCCTTCTACAATGCCTGTGAACATGAGCACTTCCCTACTCTGATTGTGGGTAGTCAGGATACCCGTAAATGAGCATATCCTGATCAAATCTCCTGAATCTCACATCTTTCAGTCTGAGGGATTCTTCTATGGTTGATGGTCCTCTACCCTTAGCAAGGGGAATTCCATCAGAACCTCCCAGGACTCTGGGAGCCTTAAATATATAAAACTTATCAATTAATCTCTCCCTTATCATTGAACCCATAAGAGTTGCCCCCCCTTCAACCAGGATATTTACCATTTCCCTCTTACCAAGCCTTTTCATGAGCTCCAAAAGGTCTATTCCATTCCTGCTCATGGGACATTTAATTACTGACACATGATCTTTTTTAAGTGAATCTATCCTTTTATCAGGAACCCTCTGCCCAACTGCAAGAATAGTCTCTGTGGATTCATCATTCAGCACCTCTGAATTATGGGGTATTTTAAGATGGGTATCAACAATAATTCTTACAGGATTCTTCTGGCTCCCCCTGACCATCCTTACTGTAAGGAGTGGGTTGTCCTTTAGCACAGTGCCTATACCCACCATAATTCCATCCACCTGTGCCCTTAATCTGTGCACAAATGCCCTTGATTTCTCATTGGTTATCCATTTTGAATCACCATTTCTGGTGGCAGTGAACCCATCAAGGGTAAGGGCTGATTTGGCAACTATAAAAGGGATCCCCGTGCTTACAAATTTGATATATGCTTCATTTAATCTTTTGCACTCCTGTTCCAGAATCCCTGATGTAACTCTTATATTATTCCTTTTTAAAAACTCCACCCCTCCTCCCTTTACACCTGGATTGGGGTCTTTCATGCCAATCACAACATTCTTTATACCACTATTTATTATTGCATGGGTGCATGGGGGGGTCCTGCCATAATGATTGCACGGTTCAAGGGTAACATAAAGCACATCGGTGGGTTTAATTCTGCCTTTGACCCTTTTAATTGCAACCAACTCTGCATGATCTGTCCCTGCCCTTTTGTGATAACCGCGTGCTATAATATGCCCATTCCTCACGATAACCGCCCCCACAGCAGGATTGGGATGTGTCTTTCCCAATCCCTTTCTTGCCTCACGAAGAGCCTCTCTCATATATATTTCATGGTTCCCTTTCATCCTCATTTATCCATATAGGGCCGGGATAACTTACAGATTCTGAATACGAAATTTGTAAAAATTGATATAAAAATCTCCTTTATGGCGAAGAAATTTAAAAATAATTTTGCAAAGTTATTTATGATATCAAAATTATAATAAATATGAAACCTAAATTTTAAAATATAGGGTGAGGCACTGTCAAAATGGAGGGCAGTAAGCTATGAAAATCCTTATAGAAGGTTATTGCTCTTTCTGTGATTTTCTGGAGTTGAGTATCTCCTGAAGTTCTGCCATAAATTCATTGATATCTCTGAATTGTCGATAGACGGATGCAAATCTCACATATGCCACTTCATCCCATTCCCTGAGGGTGCTGATGACCTTTTCTCCTATCTCCCTGCTTTCAATCTCCTTTTTACCCTGTTCCTGGAAATACACCTCCAGTGAATCAACAAACTCTTCTATCTTCTCAATGCTTATGGGCCTTTTCTGGCATGCCTTTCGCATACCTTCAATTATCTTTTCCCTGCTGAATTGCTCCCTTCTACCATCCTTCTTAATCACCATGGGAAGTATCTCTTCCAGCTTCTCATATGTGGTAAACCGTTTGGAACAATGATTACATTCTCTTCTTCTCCTTATGCTCCTTCCATCCTTACTCATGCGGGAATCAATGACCCTATTATCCATCTCTCCACAAAATGGACACTTCATACATCAAGCCTCCTTACCATTATCCCTGCTTCCTGAAACATATCATCAGACATGGAATCATTATATCCTTCTAAATACAACACCTCTTTAATGCCTGCATTTATTATCATCTTTGTGCAAATTATGCATGGTTTATTTGTGCAATAAAGGGTTGCTCCTTTTATGGATATTCCATGGTATGCTGCCTGAATGATTGCATTTTGCTCAGCATGAAGCCCCCTGCATAACTCATGCATCTTTCCTGAAGGGATATTGGATTCCGCCCTCTTACATCCCACCTCTTCGCAGTGTTTGAGACCTGCAGGTGCACCATTATATCCGGTGGCAAGAATCCTTTTATCCTTTACCAGTATAGCCCCAACCTTGCGCCTTAAGCATGTGGATCTCATTGCAACCATCTTTGTAATTTCCATGAAATACTCTTCCCAGGATGGCCTCTGCCCCTTTTCAATCTCAGTTATTGGTTTTACCTTTTCCATTCTATTCACTGTTTTCTGCTTCCGGATTATGATTTTCATATATCGGGAATTCAGAACACAATTCTTTTACTCTGGCCCTCACACCATCTATTAC
>JALVMZ010000060.1 GCA_027032655.1 Desulfobacteraceae bacterium | reverse complement strand
ATGAGGCCTCCACAGCAGGGGCCCTTATGGGGACAAAAACAGTGCTCAATGAGTTCATTGCCTATGTGGATCTATCCCGCCTGCCAGCCCAGGCACTCAGCCCCAGGACAAAGCTGATTATGACATACGCAATGTGTGGTTTTGCCAATTTTGGTTCCCTTGGAATAATGATTGGAGGAATCGGTGCCATGGTTCCTGAAAGAAGACATGAGATAGCTGGCCTGGGTATCAGGTCAATAATAGGGGGGACCCTTGCAACCTGTATGACAGGTGCAGTAATTGGTATAATTTATTAGATGAAGATTATAAAGAAACATATAAGATTGCCCCTTTCCATGGTGGATGATACCCTTGGTCCCTATTGCATGAGCTACAATTTCTCCCTTACTGCCCTGATAAATTCAATAAAAATGCACGGGATTATAAATCCCCCTTTAATAGTGTTCAAAAGAGGAAAGGGTAGGGCACATGTTGTATCAGGCTATCGGAGAGTTATTGCCCTAAAACAGATGAATCAATCAGAGACAGATTTCTTTGATGTTACAGAGTCAGGAATGAGTGAAAAAGAGCTTCTCATGTTGAATCTGTATGAAAATCTTACCATTAGAGAGCTCAATCCCGTTGAAAAGGCAATGGTTATAAGCAATCTGTCAAAAATGGTCTCTGAAGATGAGGTAATTGAATTTATGCCTCATATTAATCTCTCATCAGATAAAAGATTATATAATATTTTTATTGAGATACTTTCATATCCGGATGATATTAAAAGGTCAATTGCAAGCGGACATATACCCGTTAAGACCCTTCAATCACTGTCAGATAAGTTTAATGGAGAATCCAGAAAAATCATACTTGACCTTATATCTAAATTGAAATTAAGCTTTAATTATCAGTTACAATTTATTGATATATTGAAAGATATTTCATTCAATAAGAAACAGGAAGTTATAGATATACTGAATGATCCAGGGATTGTAGCTGTAATAAAAAGGGATAAAATGAATCCTCCACAGAAGGCAAAGGCCATTATGGAAACACTAAAGGAGATGAGATATCCAGTGCTGAGAAGGTTTCAGAGGGAGTTTTCAAGGAGAATATCCACACTTGACCTGCCAGAAGGGATAAGGATTGAACCACCACCATATTTTGAATCAGACCAGTTTAAATTTGAAGTCAGGTTCTCAAACGAAGATGAGTTAAGGAAGAATCTGAACAGAATCCTTAGAATTAAAGGTCTGAACAGGATTACAGATATCACATAATGAAAAGAATAATGCCCCACAATGTATTGATTGAAAAGGAAGCAGAAAAAGATTCATTAACATTTAATGTGATAAAAAATATTAATAATATCAATTTGATTTATTTAAAAGATAAAGCAAATCATGAGGATTTATTAAGGAAAGAAAAATCAATCCTCTATCTTACACATTACAGGGGAGATATTATCAAGCCCTGTCCAGGAACCCCCTCTTATATATGTTGTGGTTATAAAATTATAAATATAGGAATAAACTGCCCGCTCAATTGTTCATACTGCATACTTCAGGCATACATAAATCAACCATTTTTAAGAATCTATTCAAATATAAATGATAGACTAAATGAGATAGAAGAATACTTGAATAATAATACCAGTGAGGTCTTCAGATTTGGAACAGGGGAGTTCACAGATAGTCTTGCCCTTGATCATTTAACAGAATGGAGCAGGATACTGATTCCATTTATATCAAAGATCAGAAATGCCTCACTTGAATTCAAAACAAAGACAGATAATATCAATGGAGTTCTAAAATTACCCTATCGAGATAGAATTATTATATCCTGGTCCCTTAACACAAAAAAGATTGTATCCCGGGAGGAAAAGGGCACAGCTTCCCTTAGGCAGAGAATACTATCTGCAAAAAAGTGTCAGGAACATGGTTTTGTGGTGGGATTTCATTTTGATCCCCTTATATTGTATGAGGGATGGGAGAGGGATTTCAAAGAAGTAATTGATATGATTGATAAAGAGATTGATCCGTCCCGGGTAATATGGATCAGCCTGGGCAGTATGAGGTTTATGCCTGAACTGAAAGATATAATCCATAAAAGATACCCTGAATCAAGAGCCCTTGATGGTGAATTCATAAAAGGACTGGATGGCAAATATCGTTATTTTAAGCCCATAAGGATAGATATGTATGCATATGCACATGAAATATTAAGGGAATGGTCAGATAAGATTGCAATTTATCTATGCATGGAAAGCAATGAGGTGTGGAAAAAATCCTTTGGATGGTCTCCTGGCCACTCCCATGGACTCAAGGAGTATCTGGATAATAGATTAATAGAGGTCTTTAAAATTAATATTTGATTCTATTATGATATTCTGATAAACATGATATTTTAAACTCAGCAGATAGATAAAATTTAAGGGGAGGTTTTTAAATGTTAAAGGAGAAAGTTCAGGAGGCATTAAACAAGGTTAGACCATCCCTTCAGGCAGATGGAGGAGATGTTCAATTGGTGGATGTTGGTGAAGATGGAGTGGTTAAGGTAAAACTAACGGGGGCCTGTGGGGGATGCCCCATGTCACAGATGACCCTTAAGATGGGAATAGAGAGGGTTTTAAAGGATACTGTTCCTGAGGTCGTCAGGGTTGAAACAGTATAGAACATAAAACACTTAAAACATTTAATTAAACCCCTATTTTAATTTTTTGGGGTAACAAATAAAAATGTGTATTAAAAGAGGAGGAGGAAAACTATGGAGATAAAAAAGATTGGTGTTGTTGGTGCAGGCACAATGGGTAATGGCATTGCACAGGTAGCGGCCCAGATAGGCTGCGAGGTGGTAATGAGGGATATTGAGGATAAGTTTGTTGAAAGGGGTCTTAAAAATATTGATAGGTTCCTTTCAAAGGGTGTTGAGAAGGGAAAGATTTCTGAACAGGACAAATCTGATATCCTAGGTAGAATCAAGGGCACAACTGATATGGCAGATCTAAAGGATGTGGATTATGTGATAGAGGCAGTAATTGAGGACCTCGACCTTAAAAAACAGGTCTTTAAGGAGCTGGATGAACTGTGCAGACCTGAGGTTATCCTTGCCACCAATACATCATCCATGTCAATTACTGAGATTGCATCTGCCACTAAAAGACCTGATAAGGTCTGCGGAATGCACTTTTTTAATCCAGTGCCCTTAATGAGGCTTGTGGAGATAATCAGGGGTTATGCCACAAGTGATGAAACAATTTCAATTGCTACTGATCTGGCAAAGAGGATGGGTAAGGTAACTGTTGAAGTAAAAAAGGACTCCCCAGGTTTTATAGTTAATAGAATAATGATACCTCATATGATTGAAGCCATTAAAATAGTAGAAGAGGGCATTGCATCAATAGAAGATGTGGATATTGCAGTAAAAAATGGACTCAATTATCCCATGGGTCCGTTTGAGTTAATGGATCTGACAGGTATTGATATAGCATTATTCGTAACAGATTACTTATATAAGGAATTGAATAAGGAATTAAAATGGGCCGCACCCAATCTGCTTAAAACCATGATCCGCTCAGGAAGACTGGGCAGAAAGACCGGTGCAGGCTGGTATGATTATGGTAATAAATAATATTAATTGATATAACAGAAATAAGGCACTTCCTCCAATTCATAGGGAAGTGCCTTATTTTATTAATATCTTATTAAGGTCAATGAATTACTTATTTTTATGACGCATCTTTTTTCGCTGTTTTCTGTATTTATGTTTTCTTATTTTTTTCCTTCTTTTCTTTACAACGCTTCCCATTAAATTTTACCTCCATCAAAAATAAATAACTCAACAGTTTATAATAAGGTGAGCTTTGCAAAACTTGATAAACTTCTATATTTTAAAATATCTCTCATGAGATCCTTCGGGTGTCCTTCGGTCACCCTCAGGATGACGAATGGATTATATGATTCATTTTTGCAAAGCTCTAATTATCTTCATCAAAGTTTTAAATCATTGAGGTAGAGTAAATCTATTTTCAAGTAATCATTCATAACATTTAAAAAAATTCAATGTCAATAGATAAAATTATGACTAGTTTACATAATATATATTATCGGACATAATATTTTTCCCCAAATAGTGAATTTGCATATCCCTTTAAAATCTTAACCTTAACCATATTGCCTGGTAATTCATCTTTATCAGACCTGAAATTAACTATCTTGTTCTGTGAATTTCTCCCGGTCCAGAGGTCCCCTCTTTTGCTCCTGCCTTCACAGAGCACCTCTACGATTCTGCCTTCATATCTTTTATTTATATCCAGTGTAATCCTCTTTTGAAGTTCCTGGAGTGTTTTCAGTCTTTTCAATTTTTCCTGCTCATTGATCTTATCTGGCATCATTGATGCTTTGGTTCCTTTTCTATCTGAATACTTAAAAGAAAAAACCGAATCAAATCTCACCTTCTCTATGAGGTCAAGTGTATCCTGAAAGTCCTCTTCTGTCTCCCCTGGAAACCCGACCATAACATCACTGGTAATTGCAATGTCAGGACGGGCCTCCCTCAGTTTTCTCACCAGTTCCATATAATGTTCTCTTGTATAATTCCTGTTCATCCTTTTTAATATCCTGTTTGAGCCGGCCTGAAAAGGAAGATGTATATGAGAGCATAACTTATTCAATGTATAAAAACAATCAATTAGATCATCTGATAGGTCCTTTGGATGTGATGTGGTAAATCTGAGCCTGAGCAGGCCATCAATTTCTGCTAATAATTTAATCAAATCCGAAAACCTGATAATTTTACCATTATCATTAAATAAATATGAATTTACATTCTGCCCCAGCAGCGTTATATCCTTTATCCCATGAGATACTAAGAATTTCGCCTCATTAATTATCTCATGAGGAGGTCTGCTAACCTCTCTTCCTCTGACATATGGAACTATACAGTATGAACAAAAATTGTTGCATCCCTGCATGATTGAGATAAAAGCCTTAACCTTTCCTTTAAAAAAATCATCCCTCAGTGCTGGTATCCTGGGGATTATATCCAGTTTAGTGGATACTATCTTCTCACCCTCAAGCACCCTTTGAATTATTTCATCAAATTCATATATATCCCTTGGGCCAATAACAAGGTCAAGTCCAGGAAATCTTTCCATCAGATTCTCTGCTTCCTGCTGGGCAATACAACCCATAACACCTATCTTTATCCACGGTCTTTTTTTCTTAAGGGATGAGATTCTACCCATCAGACTGTATGCCTTATGCTCTGCCTTTTCCCTCACCGTGCATGTATTTATAAGAATAATATCTGCCTCTGCTGGATCCTCAATGGGCATATAACCCATATTGATAAGATACTGAGATACAAAATCTGAATCATATTCATTCATCTGGCATCCTATGGTGATTATGTTATAATAACCTTTCAATCTCTCACCTCTTCAATCTCAATGCCTTCTTTTATTTTCATGCTTTCAATTAATTCCATGAGGATGTTTTCACATCCCACCGGAACATATACCTCAATAATTGATTTCCTGCTATCCAGGGTCCTTACCAGGGCCAGACCATCATAGGATTCAAGTGTGAACCTCATATAACCTATCTGATTTCTGGGAACTTTAAAGAACTTCTTAAGGCTTTTCATCTTTTTTATTATATGTGATACCACCCCACATGAGCTTTGTCCTCAGTATTTCAAAATAACTCTTATCCGGGGATTTAACAAGTGATATCATCTTGTCAGATTTCTTTATCAATACCCTGTCCTCATGGGACAGATCAAAACCCACCTGACCATCAAAAGTAAGGCTTACCTTCTCTGAACTCTTGCTCTTCATCCTTATTATAATGGTCTCTGTCTCAGGCAATATTATGGGCCTGTTTGTGAGGGTAAAAGGACATATGGGGGTTAAGATAAAATTGGACATGGTTGGATGAATGATTGGCCCCCCTGCTGCAAGATTATATGCGGTTGAGCCTGTTGGAGTTGATACAATAAGACCATCTGCCCTGAATGTGGTTAAAAATTCATCACTTATAAATACATCAAGATCCAGAATCCTTGCCAGTGGGCCTTTGTTTATAACCACATCATTCAGGACAGAAAACTGGCACACCCGCTCCTTTCCTCTGAGAACTTCAATATCAAGCATTATCCTGCGCTCAATTTCAAGTTCATCTTTAATTAGTCTGTCTATTACCTGGTAAAGACGGGAAAGTGGAATACTGGTTAGAAAACCAAGCCCTCCTAAGTTGACTCCCATTATGGAGACGCCCAAACTTCCAATCCTCCTTGCTGCACCAAGCAGTGTGCCGTCGCCACCCAGGACAACCACCCATTTTACAGAATCAGGTATGGATGATTTTTGCTCAATGGAGCCGTAATTTCCAACAGATGAGGTCATTTCTTCCATAAAGACCTGAATTCCCTTTTGAATGAGATATGATCTGAGTTTCTCTGCCTCTTTTTTTGCTATATCGAATCCACCCTTAAATATTATTCCTATTGAGGGAGTATGCGACATATATATCCTCCAGATCAGGATTGATTAAACAGGGATATAATTTGAAATCTGTTTACATCCACAAGACCCATGTCAGTTAATTTTAGTTCAGGAATAACAGGGAGTGCAAGAAAGGAAAGAAGCATGAATGGCTCAGGAACAGTGCACCCAAGAGCTTGAGATGCAGAATGCATACCCTCCACATCGTCTGATAGCAAATCCACTGTCCTGTAAGTCATGAGCCCCCCTATTTCAAGCACAATCCTTGATAACACCTCTCCATCGCTTACAGCAATAAGTCCCCCACCCTGTTTTCTCAATTCTTCCACTGCAAAAAACATATCCTGAGGATTCGCACCAACCACTATTACATTATGGGAGTCATGGGAAATACTGGATGCAAGGGCCCCCCCTTTAAGACCAAAACCCTTTACCAGACCAAGGCCCATCCTCCCGGTGCCATGATGCCTCTCTATCACTGAAAGAAACAATATATCCCTTTCAATATCCGGAAACACATATCCATCCTTGATTTTTGGCTTTAACTGAATCTTTTTAGTAATTATCTGACCAGGAACCAATTCAATTACATTTGCAATTTCACCATCAGCTTTTATATAAAATTTATCTACTGTTAAACCTGATATCTTAAGTTCTTCTTTATGGTATTTTGATTCTCTTTCAGGTATATCTACCATAAGTTCGCCATTGTTATACACAACTTTTCCATCTTTAATCACATGGCTGATTTTAAAATCTCTCAG
>JALVMZ010000059.1 GCA_027032655.1 Desulfobacteraceae bacterium | reverse complement strand
GTGCTTTACTGGATGAGGCGGGCAGGGTGTATTCAGATAAGCTATGGTGTTGAAAGCGGCTCGTCAAAGGTGAGAAAGGCACTGGGAAAACCTCTGAGCACGAAGAAGATAAAGGATGCCTTCAGGATGACGAGGAGAATGGGCATACTCCCGAGGGCATATTTTATATACGGGGCACCTGGTGAAGACGACAGGGTTATTGAGGAGACCATATGCCTTATTGATGAGATCAGACCACTTAGCGTTATTTTCTATATACTGGATGTATTCCCCGGGACACAGCTCTACGAAGAATTAAAGGACTCAGGACTCATAGACGATGATTACTGGTTGAACAGGACTGAAGGGATAATGTATTTTTACTTTGAGAAGGATGTGCCTGTATCCGAGAAGGATATCCTTGAGAGGGGAAGAAGACTCAGGTCCACATTCTACAGAAATCTACCCAGATATGCGGAATCAATCAGGCTCATAGATAAAAAGGAACTGTATCCATTTCATGCGGATTTCCTCTCAAGGCTCGGGATGACATTCAGTCATGGGGATTATTCAAGGCTCGATGAGATACCTGAGCCTGATGCAGTTGCTGAGAGGCTGTATAAAAGGGCACTTGAGTATGCCCCTGATCACAGGGCATATCTTGGCCTTGGAATCATAATGCAGAAACAGGGCAGGTTTAGTGAATCGCTTGAGATGCTTGATGAGGGATTGAGGCATTTTCCGGAGAGTGATGACCTTCACATCTCAAAAGGAGTGAGCCTCATGAATCTTGAAAGATATGAGGATGCACTCCTTATGTTTAATACCTGCCCTGAGAAGGCAAAGCCCTATATTCTAATGTGCCAGAAAAAACTATAATTTAATAAACAAGGGATGCACTTGCAGATAGTAATTCATCCACCAGAACACCAGCAGCTATAACTTCAGAGCCCTCGATTAAGTCAGACTCCTTTATTTGTCGTTCTTTAATACAGGGTGAACATACAAATATCCTGCCGCCCTGCTCTTTAAAATTGTCCACCAATTCCTTAAGGGGTGGTAATCCACCTGCAAAGACATTCTCGATGTATCCCTTTTTTGCCAGATACACACCTGTCCCCTGAAGCACCACGATAGCCTTAACATCCATGGCAAGGGCTGCATTTCCAACTACAAATGGCAGGGATGCCCTCTCTGGATCCTCTCCTGCATGTGTTGCAAATAGCATGATTTTTTCCTCTTTCTGTTCCATAAGATAATCCTCCTTTTTATTTTTTTATATTAACAATTGAGTTAGCAATTGAGCTTTCTCTAACTTTTATAAGATACAGCACAAGGGGACGATAGAGCTGATGTGCCCATTTAGCAAATGGAACTTCAAGCACAAGCATGGGCACTGCTATCATCAGATGTATTGCATAAATATAATAAGTGGCCAGAGGAAGCTCCAGCAAACGGGTAAAATGTATCAGGATTCCACTGAATGTTGTAAGCCAAAGCAGGATCAGGAATATCCAGTCCGTTGAGTGGGAGTGTTCATATACTGTGCTGCTTTTTTTTATTCGTCCTATCATTGCATATGTCACACCATATAGGACACCGAATGTTGCGTAGTAGCCAAGGAGTCTTATTGGATGCCATAGTGGATATATCTCATCACGCTGAAACCATCTTATCCCCACCACAACCAGAAGAAATACGGTTGAATAGCCTGTCATGGCAAGAAGATGTGCTATCCACTGCGATTTTTTTTCAGGTTTTCCGCAGGAAGCAAACTTCTTCTGAGTAAGGAATTGGACCACAAACTCCTTTCCTTCTTTAATATAGATCTTTAAAGGGATACCTTTTAGAAGGGTATGTCTTCTTCTGCGAGCCATGATTTCATCTTCTCCTTTGAAAGGAACAGACATAATGGCTGAAAACATTCGATAGGCATTGCTCAGGAGAAAAAACGAAAGAACCGCTGCCATTATCAGGTCCAGTATCTCAATAACTCGATTGGGCGCAAATACATTGAGGGCAACCCTATCAGTTATCATAGGTCCATGAAAAAGATAGAATGCCAGACCCACAAGTCCGCCCACAATGAGTATGGCAATGATCTCAAATGCCTTTGATGTATAAAAGAGCCTTGAAAGACCCGTCCAGTCATAAAGAGAGGTAAGGTATCGCCTCAGTCCCATCATGACTTCGCCAGGATTTGCCTGGCGGGGACATGTCTCACTGCAGTCACCACAATAATAACAGAGCCAGGGTTCGGCACTCTGGAGTATCTTATCCTTTGCACCAATCTGCAAATACCTTATCAGCTTTCTGGGAAAAGGTGTTTCCTCTGTGGAAAGATTACAAACAGCCGTGCAATTGCCACAGTTAAAACATGTTGTGGCATCTTTTACTCCGAATTCCTCTAAGGATTCAATTAATTCTGGTTTGACATGAACACCCATTATTACCCTCCAATATTGTCAGAGTTAGATATTTTCTTACTAAGTCTCTGCAAGTATGTATTTAAAGTAATCACCATCTTTTTCTCCTTCCTGCAATACCCCATATTTCCGTAAAGAGGCCACATACCACATCACTTTATCAGTAGGGAGATTTATGGCTGTGGAGAGTTGTGGAACAGTTTTCCCCCCATCTTTTAACTGCTCTTTGATGCTTTTTATCACCTTATTCTGTTCCTTTATTTTGGCTCTTGCTTTTTCAATATATGCCTTTCTCTGCTCCCTTAGTAATTTCATGGCCTCTTTTTTGTCTCTGTTTGCTTTTTCCATAGCTATCTCTCCAATACTTTACATCTGAACAATGGCATCAACCATTGCCTCATACTGTTTTAGTGTCCATCCATTGATATCCACGGCATTTTCCGGGCACTCTCCAACACATATTCCACATCCAGTGCAGAGGGCAGGATTAATCTCAGCCTTTTTTACCTTTTTACCTGCTTCTTCCACTTCTACCATATTAATAGCACCTTCAATGGGGCATGCCTTAACGCATAGCTCACATCCTGTGCACTTATCCATAGTTACTTCAGCCACAAATGGATCCAGCTCCACATACCCACGGGTGAGAAGATTGGAGGCCTTGGCAGAGGCCGCCTGTGCAGCCGCACATGCCTCCCCCACATCCATGGGTGCCTGACATGTGCCTGCCAGCATGATACCCGTGTTTGCCACTTCTACCGGTCTTAATTTGGGGTGAACCTCAAGCAGAAACTGGTCAGCTCCCACAGGGAGTTTCATCATCTCAATCAGATGTGATATATTATTGGGCATAATCCCTACGGCCAGAACAACCAGATCCACCTCTGCTGTTATTTCCTCTCCAAAGGTAAGAGTATCCTTCACAGTGACTTTTAATGGGTAGTCAGTATCTGTGTAATTCATCCTTTGAACCCTGGGAGGTTCCTCAGGTTCAAAGCGAAAAAATACCACATTGTTCTGAGATGCCCTTTCATAATATTCTTCCTGTCCACGTCCATAGGTCCTTATATCCCTGTAATATTCAAACACATATGTCATGGGATAACGCTCCCTTATCAGGCTGGCCGCCTGGAGTGTGGCGCTGCAGCATACCCTGGAGCAGTATTCATTCAGATTCCCATTTTCGTCAGGCTCATGTATTCCAGGAATCTGGCGACTGCCAACACAGTGTATCATTGCCACCCTTCTTATCTTTTTACCATTAATGGTGAGAAATGGTCCTTCGGAATTCTCTTCCGCCATATATCTTATCAACTGGGGAAGGGTTATTACTTCAGCATATTTGCCAAATCCATATTCCCCTTCCTTTGGCTGGTATGTTCTAAAGCCTGTTGCAAACACTATGGCTCCAGTATCCCAGGATACCTCCTCTTTTTTCTGAGGCAGATCCATTGGGAATACCCCAGCAAAAGGAATAAATTTACCTTTTTCAGAGCCATAATTTTTAAATTGTTCCAGTTTTTCAATATCTTCTTTCTCCTCAGGTGGTCTTCTTTCAATCCCGATCTTAAAGTTTCCCACATAACCACTGTAGGAAGTTACATGTGCACAGGTATAGATTGTGATATCAGGATTATTCATCACAGCATTTGCAAGTTCCTGTATGAGGTCTGATGCCTTTTCACCGGTTGGCACCAGGATGTCCAGTTGTGCCGTTTGTCCACCCAGAAAGGGGGATTTCTCCACAAGGGTCACTTTGAATCCTCTACCGGATAGGTCAATTGCAGCACGAAGGCCTGCCACTCCTCCACCAAGCACTGTAACATGTCTTTTTGCATCAACACGGATGGGTTTTAATTCTTTTAGATTTTTTGCCTTTCCGACCGCTGCTGCTATTAAGCGGATGGCCTTTTCTGTTGCCGGTTCTCCATGATGCACCCAGCTTACCTGCTCCCTTATATTTGCATGGTCATACAGGTATGGATTTGCCCCGGCCCGCTCTATGGTATTCCGGAAAGTCAGCTCATGCAGGTGCGGGGCGCATGAGGCCACAACCACACGATTTATTTTTCCTTCTTTAATGTCATTGGCAATCATCTCCTGACCGGGATCAGAGCACATGAACATATTCTGTCTTGCCACCGTTACCCCTGGTATGGATTCAGCTCGTTTGCGAACTTCATCTACATCAACATGATCCGAGATGTTACCTCCACAATGACAGATATAGACTCCTACCCTTGGTTCTTCTTTGATTTGTTCCTGTTTTTTTTCATCACTCATGATATAATCTCCACCTTTTCATAATTTTATTTTATGCTGCCATCTTTTTTTTCAGTCCAAGGGAATGTAAATATTTGGATGCCTCCATGGCTGCAGCCCCTGCCTCAGCAATGGTATCCACAATGTCCTTTGGCCCGGCAGCCACTCCTGCCACGAATACTCCATCTATATCAGTCAGGCATGGGGCAAGCTTTGGTTTTATTGTTTTAACAAAATTGTCAGACCCGGTTGAAATCCTGCATGTTCCTTCAGGATTCCATTCAGGAATCATTCCAAGGGAGAGCACCACTAAATCATGTTCCCTGGTGCGAACACCTCCATCTTCTTCCTGTGCCTCATATTTTATTAATACATTTTGATCTTCACCCTGCTCTATCTTTGCTACTTTTGCCTTAACAAATTCTATTCCCATTGCTTTTGCATTCTGGAAAAACTGCTCATAACCCTTTCCAAATGCACGAATATCCATGTAGTATATTGTGATATCAGCTAAAGGCAATGCACCGGAAAGAAGTATTGCCTGTTTTATTGCATACATACAGCATACCCGTGAACAGTATGGAATGCCCAGGCTTTTATCTCTTGAGCCAGCACACTGGACATACGCAATGGATTCAGGCTCTTTCCCATCCGATGGCCTGAGCACCCGCATATATGGTCCATGTGGTGCCAGAAGCCTTTCCATCTGTAAGGATGTGATCACATTCTGCACCTTTCCCTGACCATACTCCTTTTTCTGGTCAAGTGGTGTGAGTCTGAATCCTGTGGCAACTACAGCAGTCTTTGCTGTAATTGTGAACTCCTCAGGTTGCTGAAAGTAGTCCACCGCCTGGGTAGGGCAGACTTTTGAACACTTCCCGCACAAAGAGCAGTTTTCAATATCCATCAGTGCTATCTGGGGTATGGCATTGGAGAAAGGTATGTAGATGGCCTTCCTTGCACTGAACCCCCCCTGTTCCTCATCCGGCACCATTACCGGACAGTTGTATTCACACTGTCTGCAACCAATGCATTTGGCCGGGTCAACATATCTTGGCTTCTGTCTTACCTCGGCAATAACACTGCCATTTTCATTTCCAAGCGATATGAGATCACAATATGTAAATAGGGTAATATTGGGATGATGTGCTGCCGCTGCCATCTTAGGTGTGGTAATACAGCTTGCGCAATCCAGTGTGGGAAAGACTTTTGATAGCCGAATCATCTTTCCTCCAATGGAGGCATCTTTTTCAATGATTGCCACCTTGAAATCCTGGTCCGCAAGGTCAAGGGCAGATTGAAGGCCTGCAATCCCACCTCCCACTATTACTGCATCAAAGTTCATGTTTTTTTTATTTGATTCCATTGGTTCCTCCCGGGTTATCTATTATGCCCCCATCTATTAGAAGATATCCTATCATCCCAGGGCTTATATGGGTTCGTGACTTTATAACACCAAATTTAGTTGTCCTGCACCACCGGGGGGCCAAGTTCCTGAAGGAGATTATTCATATCATTTACCTCTTTCAGGAATGCCCTATTACAGACAGTGCATATGGCTGTGAGCCTGAGCCTGCGGGTGTCCAGATTTTTCTCTTTCATCATTTTGTAAACCCTGTCTATCCTCTTTGCCAGGGCATTATAAGCCCCTTCATAGGGACATTCTGCTCCGCAGGACATGATGATGATCCCGCCAATACCCTTTTTGAAGCAGTCAATATAGAAATTTTCAGGGAAAAGCACAGGTGATGGCACCCTCAATATATAAGTATTGGCAGGATAACTCATGTGGGCCTGACCCACTGAATTTGCCCCGGGATAGGCGCAGTGCTCAGTTGCAAGAATCAGTATCTTCTGTTGTCCATTTGCACTATTGCTCATGATATCTCCTGTTACTTCATTCTGCGGACAAAAAGCCTGTCATATCCATCAGCTTCAAGAACGCCCAGAAATTCATGTCCCACCTTTTTGGCCCATGCAGGAATATCATTACGACTACCAACATCCCCTGATAGAATCTCCAGAACCTCTCCTACTTTTACCTTTCCAATACCCTTTTTTGCCTCAAGAAGTGGTCCGGGACATGCACTGCCCCTTGCATCCACTGTGCTTGCCACTTCGATTTTGTTAAGATCAACTTCATTCATTGTTTTTACCTCCTTTTTTATTTTGTCTTACTCTCAGGATGCCAGAGGGCATCCTTTTGATTAGCCAAGCTTTTTTAACCTGACCATCCAGTAATCCTGCTGCTTTGATATATCTATAAGCTTGTATGAGAACCCGATCAGAACCTTGAAAAGATCAGTTTTTAACTCTTTATTTCCGATTAAGACCTCCATTTCCTGGTCAACCTCAAGTCCCCTGAATGCGGTTATGAACTCAAGCAATGCAGCAGGGTTTATCATTCCTCTCAGATCCAATACATTTTGACTGTCGCCTTCCAATTCAATCCTCTCAATAACTGCGTTTGGTTATAGGAAAAGGCAACAATCATGCCAATAGTCTCATTTATGGATGAGAATTATTTAAGTAATAGAAAATACTATTAATTCTGCATGAATTGTGAATTTCTTGATTAATCTTGATTTTTTTCTTGCCATTAAAG
>JALVMZ010000058.1 GCA_027032655.1 Desulfobacteraceae bacterium | reverse complement strand
ATTGTGGCAGTAAATTTACCTATCAAGACCTCAATATCTGAGACGGGATATGTAAAGAGAAGTTCTATTGTGCCTGTTTTTTTCTCCTCTGAGTATATCCTCATGGTGATAAGAGGGACCATAAGAAGAAGTATCACCGATATATCCCCAAGAAATGGTGTAATGACCATGTCTGTTAAGTTCAGTCTTTCTGAGAGGAATGGATTTCTGGTTGCCTGGAAACATATTATACTGAAATAGGCGGTATTGCTGTAAAAGAAATATCCTGAGACAACGAGAAATATAAAGGCGACTGCATAAAAGATGGGTGATGAAAATAGCAATTTAAGTTCCTTTTTCAATATGGCGCTTATTCTGCTCACGAATCCCTGATTCCTTTCTCTTCGGTTACAAGGTGAATAAAAACCTGCTCTAAGGTTACTTCTTCAGCCCTCATCTCCTGTAAAGACCACCCCTTTTCAACAATAGCCCGTGCAATGAGTGGTCTGATCTGTTCACTTTTTTCACTTTCCAGAATCCATTCATCGGGTCTACTGCCCTTTTTTACCTCATAAACGCCATTTATTGAAAGTGCCACCTTTCGGAGTTCCTGTTCTGGACATTTCACATTTATGACAGTCTTCATGGCTGTTTGAATCTCTTTTGCCAGATTTTGAGGGCTATCTTCTCGCAGTATCCTGCCCTTATCTATAATCAGCACCCTGTCACATAACTGACTCGCCTCGGGCAGGATGTGGGTGCTCAAAAGGATTGTCCTCTTCCCTTTAAGGGAGCGAATCAGCTCTCGTATTTCCACTATCTGGGCAGGATCAAGGCCAGTGGTTGGCTCATCCAGCACAAGGATCGGTGGGTCGTTAATAATTGCCTGGGCAAGTCCCACCCTTTGTTTGAGTCCCTTACTTAAGTGTCTTATGTATCTCCTTCTGTGTTCTTCAAGTCCGCAAAGCCTTATAACCCTGTCTATTCGAGATTTAAGATAATCCCCGGACAGCCCCTTTATGGTGCCCGAAAAGGAAAGGAATCCTTCCACTGATAAATCCTGATAAAGTGGCACCGATTCAGGCAGAAAACCTATCATGGCTCTTACCTTGAGAGATTCCTCCCTGCAATCCAAGCCATTTACAAGAATCTCTCCTTCAGTGGGTCTCATATAACAGGTAAGAATCTTGATGATAGTGGTTTTGCCAGCACCATTGGGCCCCAGAAGTCCTGCAATCTCCCCCTTTTTTATGTGAAATGAGACATTGAGGATTGCAGGCTTTGATCCATAATATTTTGTTAGATTCCGGGCAATAATCATCCTGAATAGATCGCCTATGACAATGTTATCAATTCATAATGCCTTGTGCCAATTCCCAACTGATGGGCATATTCAAGCTGAAGCATCCAATGGACTTTTGGATATAGTGCCTTGAATTTGTCCTGCACCGGCTTTTTTAAACCACCTAAGCAGGAGTTATCCAGAGATTCTCCTTTATTTACAAGGTCAGCAGAGGCCTGGTCAAGTGCAACAGGGTCTGTGGACGCCAGTATTCCAATATCTCCTACTATGGGCGCATCATTAAATGGATAACAGTCACATGCAGGTGAAATATTTGTAAGGAAATTAATAAATGCGCATCTGTTTTTTTTATCTTTCAAAACTGCATAAGTATATTCCACCATCTTTTTCTGAAATGTCTTATTATCCGTGCTCCAGTTAACATCTATGGCCCTATTGGGGCATATCAGGATACATTCTCCACAACCAATACATTTTTTGGGGTCTATCTGTGCCCTATCTTTCCCAATTGTAATTGCCTTTTGGGAGCAGTGTTCAGCACAATCACCGCACCTCTCACATCTCTTTTTACTTACCCTGGGGGTAAGGTCAGAGTGTTGTTCCATTTTCCCCCTCCTTGAAGCACATCCCATCCCTATGTTCTTTATTGCTCCTCCAAAGCCAGCAAGTTCATGACCTTTGAAGTGGGCAACTCCTATGATTCCATCTGCCTCAGCTATCTCCTTTCCAATATATGCTGTATCAATGTTTTCCAGACCAATCTTTACCCTTGAATAGGATGCCCCCCTCAGGCCATCTGCTATTATTACAGGAGCTCCAACAACTGAGTAGGTGAATCCATTTTCAATAGCAGTCCTGATATGTGAAACACTATCTCCCCTTGTGCCCGCGTAAAGTGTATTTGTATCTGTAAGAAATGGTTTTCCACCATTCGTTTTTATATACTCAACTATCCTTTTTATAAACTGGGGTCTGATATATGCAAGATTGCCCGTTTCTCCAAAATGAACTTTTATTGCAATGAGTGCCCTTTTTGGGATTATCTCTTTTAATTTGATGTTCTCCATGATAC
>JALVMZ010000057.1 GCA_027032655.1 Desulfobacteraceae bacterium | reverse complement strand
AGGAGTAACTAATTCTCATTTTCACCCTCCAAAATCTCGGCCACTTCCTTTATTACGCTTGGGGGTATAAAGGAAAATTCAACCGAAATTCCTTTAGGGACATTCTTAAGAGTTATACACCCCAACTTATCCGCCTGCGTCAGGATTTTATTACACAACTCAGCCATCACCTCCCGGATTTCCTTCTTTATCTTTTCATCCTTTAAAGAACTCCAGATGTGGGTTTTCCAGAGAACTTTAACTGTCTGAACCTTTGATTTTAGAAGGGCCTTAACTTCAGCTTTCAAGTCCTGACTCATTCCAAACCTCCCACTCTCAATAAGAGCTTAAATATCCCCACTATCACCACAACCGTTAATCCAATCCAATACGCCGCCAACCCATACGGCAGGAGGTTGACCTGCCGTTTAAACCACACATACAAGCCCGCCTCCACCAGGATGGAAAGACGGGTCAGGATAAAACCTATTCCGAAGATAAGTATGCCCAAGCTCATTTTTCCATCCGCTTTAAAGCCTTTTGAACCATCTCTTTCACCCTTCTTTCCGGCCACCCCATCCACAAGCGTCGCCCTTCCTCTGTGAATAGAAGCTCAAATAGTTTCCCCTCTTTGATAGCCTTCTTGATAATTCCTTCCAGGGTCTTTTCAGGAAAATCATACTCACTCATGACCCCCCCTATTCTTCCTTAGTTTTTACTGGATAACTTTCCAGTTTTTCTATAGCCTTCTGTGCCCGCTCTGCCGTAAGGCCCTTCTCTACTTCCCTGATTGTGAACCTCAGAACTTTCTCGGGAACCTGTCTCTCCTCTAAGAGCTGTTTTATCCTCTCCAACTGCTCGGATGAGGCCAAAACCTCAGCTTCCCTCACATCCTCAACAACCGCTTCCTGGACTATCGGGGTGTCGGTGAGGTCTTCTACATCCTGAGTAAAGAACTCACTTGCGGCAGTGGTGGAAATCACCGCCGCCACATAGGCCCTTTTTATCGCCATTTTCAGGACGGTGTTCCAGTAATCTGCCGGGTCAGCATATTCCACTTTCCTAAACAAGTGCCATTTTCCCTTCTTTTTTCGGGCTACAACATCCTTTCCAAACTTTTCCTCCCTCTCTACGGCAGTCATATCCCACCACTCCTTGGGGACTTCCCCAAGGTCATCCCACCTATATCTGTATTTCTTCTCCAGGGTTGTGGCCATCCCCTCCCCCTCGCCTGCCTTTTCACCAGTCTTCCTGTGGTAAAGAATGACCTTAGCATGGACAGTTATGTGGCCGTTGTTGTGGTATGTGGTTTCAGTCTGGACTTCGTGCCTCAGCCCGAAGGTGAGGGCTATCTTTTCCGCTCCCGGCTTCATTAGGAAGGGTTTTTCTACCCCTTCCACCGTGCCATAATCCAGTCCTTTCACCAGTGCTCCCCGCATTAAATCGGTGAGCACCTGCTTTGCCTGGAGGACATCTTTTATTCGTTCCAGTCCTCCAGATTGAGCCTTAACAAGTTCACCCATTTATACCTCCTTTTGTTTTTTCTCTTTAATCTACCTTTTCGTCTCAAATAAAACAATATCACTTTTTAACTCTTCTAAAACTTCGTTTAGATTATTTGTAAGGAAATGTTGAGGCTTCCACTCTGAATTATAGGTTACATATTCAATATCCCCATCATCCCGAATCTTAATTTCTTTAATCTTATATATACCAATAGAGCAAACATAGGTTCCCCAATCATCTGTAAAGTGGTAAACAATTTCGTTTATCCCATATTTTGCCCCCTCTACCCTTATGATTTCTTCCCGTAGTCGCTATGTTTGTTTTTCCAACCATTCTTTTACTAAAGAGAGAGCTTCTTCTCTGTTAGTGATGAGGTCTTCTGGCGGGACATTTCTTCTCTCTCCTGTATCGCATAAAATCTTATTTTTACCTACTATTGTAACCTGCTGCACCTTAGCTACAACTACTGTTATGCGGTTTTCTTCAATGAATATTTCATATACTATTTCTCCTAATATGTTCCTATCCTGTTTCCCCACCGGTCACCTCCTTTTCTTTAATTTCTTCTTTAACTGTTTCAGGAAGGGCTTTACAACCCGTTTTATTCTACGGGGGTTTAAATCCATGTATTCCCTTACGAGTGAATCTATGTAATAGAAATCTTCCCTATAGGTTCGGTTTAAGAGCCAGGCATCCTCGGTATAGGGGCCATCTAAAGCGTCAACAAAAATCTTATAGAAGTGAATGACAGGAGGGACTTCTATCCCCTTTTCCCTTAAGATGAAATATCCAGCTACCGCAAACCTTTTTGATACAATTTGCTCGCCATCACTATACGCCTTATCGGGCATATACAGGATAAGGATAAGGTCTCC
>JALVMZ010000056.1 GCA_027032655.1 Desulfobacteraceae bacterium | reverse complement strand
ATGTCTTCATATACACCGGTAAGGCAGTTGAACAGGGTGGTCTTCCCTGCTCCATTTGGGCCAATCAGGCCTGCGATCATTCCTTTTTCCACATTAAAATCAACCTTATCAAGTGCAGTAAGACCACCAAATCGTTTTGTGAGCCCTTTTATTTGAAGGATTTCTTCCATACCTGTATTTTTCAGTATCTGAATTCCATCTTTCTTCTGGCAGAGGGGATAAATCCCGTGGGCCTGAAAATCATCATAATTACAAGGAGCCCACCAAAGGCAAGCATTCTATATTGCTGAACCTCTCTCAGGACCTCAGGTAGCCCTATAAGGACAACTGCACCAATGATTACACCAGGAATACTCCCCATCCCTCCGATTATAATCAGACATAGAACATTAATTGAGACCATAAGAGAGAAGTTCTCAGGGAATATGGAGCCCTGTCTTGCAGCAAATATTGCACCCCCTATGCCAGCAAAAGATGCACCTATGGCAAATGCAAGAAGTTTGTATTTAAGGACATTGATACCCATAATCTCAGCAGCGTCCTGATCCTCTCTCATGGCCACCCATGCCCTTCCTATCCGTGAATTATTAAGTCTATCGGCAATAAATATGGAAAACAGGATTCCTGTTAGTATGAGATAATACCATCTCATGGGGGTGGATATGGGAAAATCCCCAATAAACGGGGGGTCAATCCTGAGCAGTCCCCTGGGACCATTTGTTATGGGATCCAGATTGTTAAGCACAATCCTGATTATCTCTCCAAATCCCAAGGTAACAATGGCCAGATAATCCCCCCTCATCTTCAAAACAGGTATTCCAAGCAGTGTCCCCCCAATGGAAGCGAGAACCACACACACAGGTAACATCACCCAGAATGGTATGTGAATTCCGAACTGTGGTGAAGCAGTGAGTGCATAAGTATAAGCACCAATGGCAAAAAATGCCACATACCCGAGGTCAAGCAGTCCCGCAAATCCCACCACCACATTGAGACCTATTCCCAGCATCACATATATTCCTATATCACCAAGCACCTGTGTCCAGTAATTACCCACAATGGGTGGCAGTAGTATCAGGAAGATTAGAAGTGCAATTAGATAATATTTTGTTGGTATCTTCTTGATTGGACTCTGAATGGATTCCATTCTCATTACGCCCTCTCTGATACCACCTCACCAAGGATTCCCCTTGGCCTGAATATGAGAACCAGCACCAGCAGACTGAATGCTATAACATCTTTATACTCTGCTGGCATAACCAGAACTCCAAGTGCCTCTGCCATGCCAAGAAAATACCCCCCGAGCATTGCACCCACCACATTTCCTATTCCACCCAACACAGCAGCAGTAAAGGCCTTAATACCGGGAATAAAGCCCATCATGTGATTTATCTGTGTGTAATACATCCCCACCATTACCCCTGCTGCTGCTGCAAGCGCTGAACCTATAACAAATGTAATCATTATCACTCTATCAACATCAATCCCCATAAGGGCGGCTGCATCTTTATCCTCTGCCACTGCCCTCATGGCCTTACCCATCTTGGTTTTTTGGATAAAAAGATATAGTCCAACCATTAACACGATGGAGCAGATAATTATAAAAATCTGAAATAGTGATATAGTAACAGGCCCTGCCTCAATGTATTTCTCTGGTATCACATCAGGATATATCTGCATTCTTGCCTTAATAATTAACATCATCAGATTCTGTAAAAAGATGCTTGCACCAATTGCACTTATAAGTGGGGCAAGCCTGGGGGCCCGCCTGAGCGGTCTATAGGCAATTCTTTCCAGCAGTGCCCCAAGTATTGATGATACAATCATCCCGCTTATGAATGTTATGACAATAGCAAGCACAAGATGATTCTTTGCGAATCCTGTATTTACAAGATATGTAAGTGCCACAAATCCACCAAAAGAACCGAACATAAATATCTCACCGTGTGCAAAATTAATCATAAACAGGATTCCATACACAAGGGTATATCCAAGTGCTATCAGGGCATATATGCCTCCGATGGTGAGTCCATTTATCACCTGATCTAATAGGATTTCGGGATCAAGCAGATATTCCAATTTTTATTCCCCTGAGATTAATAAAAAGGCCGAATCCTCCATCGGCCTTTTTATCTTGAATTTACATCCTTAACAATGCCCTGTTTTATGGCTAAAAATCAATCTGTTTGAAGAACCTCTTCCCTCCTTCTTCCACCACCTTGTATATTACCACAACAGAGCCTGTCCTATCTCCATTTTTATCAAATTCTATCTTTCCGGTTATTCCTGTATAACTGGTAGCTGCAACTGCATCCCTCAATGCCTTTTTACCGATTATTAATGTCCCATCGGGCTTCTTT
>JALVMZ010000055.1 GCA_027032655.1 Desulfobacteraceae bacterium | reverse complement strand
AACTCAATATTATTTCTGGTGGTAAACCTCACATATCCATCACAGTATTTATCTGCGATCTCACATATCTCCCTTATATGCTCAACGGTCATGAATCTGCAGCCACCTGCCCTTACCGTATAGACCTTGTCACCTGTCTCTGATACATGGACCAGAACACCAGGCTCCAGAATCTCATGATACTTCCACTTACCATAATTTTTCTGAATTATTGGCGGAAAATACTGCCAGTAATGTCTGGGGCCCAGGTCGGTAATCCTGTTTTCCATGGGTTTATCTGGATTATATCTTCCAAGTCTTTCTGTTGATAATGCCATAATTTTTTACCTCCTGTAATGTTACTATCTTGCGTGTCTCTTACGATAATCTGAGATATCTCTCTGCCATCCACCAGGGACATCCTCTTCCTTCCAGAAGATGTAGGGGTTTGATCTCGGCTCTTTCACCATCTGCGGCATAGCGGGTATATTAAGCACTTCAAGGAGCTTCTGCACGCCCTGTCTCTGGATCAACTCCCCAAGTCTCTCCCTGTTCTTACCTTCTTCCATCCACCAATCCCAAATGGGCTCAATCACCTTCTCTTTAATGTTATCATATGGAGGTTCAGCCTTTATAAATGGAATTGTCAAAAGCGCCATCTGAGCACCTTCAAGAATCGGAGCCTTTGCACCAAGCAGGATAGTAACACCGGTGTCAGTTCCTGGTCTCAAGGCCTGGGGCATGACATTGATGCAATGCATGCAACGGGTGCATTCATTATTATCAATCATAAGTTTTCCATCTTCCATCCACATGCATTTTGTGGGACACAGATCAATTACCTCTTTCTGGATATCAAATTTACCCCAGTCTTTCCCGCGATGTGCGCCACCATTGGGAAGGATATCACCATTAATGTATGCCTGAACAGCATCCTGATCTATCCTGATATCATCCCTCCATGTGCCAATGAATGACATATCTGCACGGGCAATGGATGCAACACAGCAATTGGGGCAACCATCAAATTTAAATTTAAATTTATATGGAAACTGTGGCCTATGGAGCTCATCCTGATAATAGGTGGTCAGCTCATAGCACATCTCCTGGGTGTCATAGCATGACCACTCACATCTTGCCTTACCAATACAGCAGGATGGAGTCCTCAGGTTTGAACCAGAACCACCCAGATCCTGTTCCAGGACATGAGTCAGTTCAAAAAAGATGGGTTCAAGCTGTTCAGTGAATGTCCCCAGGAACACCATATCTCCTGTGGAACCATGCATATTCATCATTCCACTTCCCCTGAAATTCCACAAATCACATATGGTCTTTAAATAATCTGTATTGTAAAACTTGCTTGCTGGCTGGTTCACACGCAGGGTATGGAAATGGGCAATTGAAGGGAATTTGTCTGGAACATCCGAGTATCTTCCAATAACTCCGCCACCATAACCGAATACACCAACTATTCCACCATGTTTCCAGTGTGTCTCACCATGCTCATATGAGAGTTCCAGCTGACCCAGGAGGTCCTCAACCACCTCCTTTGGTATCATCACCCTATCATCTGCAAGCTTTTTCCTGTGTAGTGCAAGCCTCTTTGCATCAGCAACAAAGCTCGGCCACGGACCCTTTTCAAGATCCTCACACATTGGAATATTGTGTTTAACCTTGAACTCTTTCAGTTCCTCTTCAGTATAGTTATTAAGTTCCTCATCCGTGTATATCCTTAACTCATCATACTTTAATTCGCTTTGTGGTCGTTTTGGTTCAAATGCCATTCTAAACGCCTCCTTTAATAAAGATTTATTAAAACCAAAAACTGAGTTCAAATTATTAGTAGATTTTCACCTCCTCCCTAAATGCTTAAAATTCAATTTGACTTAAGTATCCCATTTATTTCAAAATTTAAGAGTTTAACTTAAATCAGAAAACAGAAAATATGTCAATAAAAAAATATCATATCAATTAAATATCAATTCTAATTGAGGTAACCATAAGGTTTTTTCTTTGATTTTCTGATATAATGGTTGACAATATACAATCCAAGCCATATAGCCCAGTTAATAAAAGCAAATGTAAAGCAAAATGAACATCTATCACCCCAGCATAATGTTATGTGCACTTAAGGGAGGCTCGGGAAAGACACTCTTCTCAGTAGGTATCACATCTGCCATCAAAAATGAAGGCCTGAGAGTATCAACATTTAAAAAGGGACCTGACTTTATTGATACCGGCTGGCTTGAATTAGCATCTGAAAGGCCCTGCTATAATCTTGATAATTATCTCATGGAAAGAGATGAGGTGCTGAATTCCTTCTTTGAAAATTCCTCGGATACGGATATTTCCATCATAGAGGGGAATAGAGGCATATTTGATGGCATGGATGTGGAAGGACATTATAGCAGTGGAGAGCTTGCAAAACTCCTTGGCGTCCCTGTAATTCTTATTGTAGATGTCACCATGACAACAAGGACAATTGCTGCCCTTATTCTGGGATGCCTCCGTTTTGACCCTGAAGTAAAAATAAAAGGGGTCATATTAAATAGATTGGGAGGAAGGAGACAGGAAGCCCTTATAAGAAAAACAATAGAGAGATACTGTGGCATACCTATTGTAGGCTCTGTGCCAAAATTAAAGACAGATATATTCCCCCAAAGACATATGGGGCTAATTCCAACACAGGAAAGAACGAATGCCACAAACACGGTAAAGATTGCAGAAGAGGTGGTCAAAAACTATATTGATCTGGAATTAATAAAAAATATCTCCAGAGACACATCACCAGTCAAATCTTACAAAAAAGGGAAAGATAATAACCTATATAATAGGTCTAATACAGCCCAAAAACCTGTAATTGGATTTATTAAGGATAGGGCATTCTGGTTTTATTATCCTGAAAACCTGGAATTCTTAAGAAATATGGGAGCAAGATTAGTTGAGATCAACTCCATTAATGACTATTTTCTCCCGGAAATTGACGCATTATATATTGGGGGAGGCTTCCCTGAGACCCAGGCGGACAGGCTTGCTCAAAATAAGAGCTTCAGGGATGATTTGAGAAAAAAGATTGAAAATGGCCTGCCTGTTTATGCAGAATGCGGGGGACTCATATATCTTGGAAGAGAGCTGGTTATGGACACTAAAAGATATCCAATGACCGGAGTCCTGCCTATTGATTTTATTCTGGAAAAGAAACCCCAGGGACATGGATATACGGTAATGGAAGTTATTGGAGAAAATCCCTTTTTCCCCCCTGGATATGAAATCAAGGGACATGAATTTCATTATTCAAAGCCAATTATAGATAAATCAAAGGGAGTTGAAACAGTCTTTAAGGTAAAACGGGGATATGGCCTGGATGGGTCAAGAGACGGTATTATTATGAAAAATCTACTTGCTACATACTCTCACATCCATGTAAGAGGAACCAAGTTGTGGTGTAATGCAATGTTTAATATTGCCACAAGATTAAAAAAATAAAAACTGGGATTGACAAACCATAAAAAATTTTTTATGTAAATTAATTCATTTAAGTAGGAAAAAAATTTAAACAAGGAGGGTGATGATATGCCAACAGTAGAATTTGAAGGACACACATTCAATGTGGATGAAGATGGCTTCATTGACGATTTTAAAAACTGGAATGAGGCATGGGTAAGGCATGTTAAACAGACAGAGGGAATTGAGGAGCTAACAGATGAGCACTGGAAGGTAATTAATGTCCTTCAGGACTATTACAAGAAAAATGGTATTGCTCCAATGGTGAGAATTCTCTCAAAAGTAACAGGTTTCAAGCTAAAAAAGATTTATGAGCTGTTTCCATCTGGACCTGGTAAAGGCGCGTGTAAGATGGCAGGGCTACCCAAACCTACAGGTTGCGTATAACACAATCTAAAATCTAAAAACATTCGAAAAAGGAGATATTTCGGATAGAAAATAGAAATATCTCCTTTTTTATTTATTCCATGGTAGCATTATTCAACTTTTTTTAAATCTTTTATATCATACTGCTATGTAGCAAAATTTTATGTTTGACAAATAACATATTTTAAATTAGAATAATTTATTATTAAAAAATTATATTTAATCTTGTTATTTCAACAAGTTAACGAATTTATGGAGAAATTTATTATCCTCAAATGAAGAAATATGTCCTACCTTTAGTCCTATTTTTATGTATAAATATCGTATCATGCTCTAAAAAGCCTGATCCCTTACCGGTCTGGAGTTTTAAAAAAGATGCCATAATTCTCAATTATAGCTCTGATCAGATGTTAAACATATATGATAATATGCCCCATACCCTTATGGTTATTATATATGAATTAAGTGATGCAAATAATTTTAAGAAATTTTCACAATATGAAGAGGGTATCAGGAAATTACTAAATCAACAGGTAAAGGATCCAAATATATTAACCTTTCAAAGAATATTCATTGAGCCGGGAAAACATGGTAAAGTGGTGCTTGACAGAGTGGAGAAGGCCACCTGGATTGGAATCGTGGCTGGATATTATAGTTTAGAGCCCCAAAAAACAGTAAAAACAATCCAGATTCCCTATAAAGTAGAGAAAAAAGGTCTTATAAGGAGAAAAAGGATAGCCACAATACCCACTCTGAAGGTAAATCTTGTCTTTACACGGGATAGCATCCAACTGGATACAAAACAGTTAAAGGAGAAAGATTAATGCCCAGAATTCCCCGTCCTGTATTATGGCATCAGGGCTTATTTTTACAGCCCCAGCATTTTCAGCAGATGGAAAGAAATATTGAATACAGATTTTCTCCTTTGCTCTCTTATATAAAACCCCACCTATGGGGTATTACCAAACTCGTGATAGATAATTCTGCCTTAGAGGAAGGATACTTTAAGATAGATGAACTGGAGGTCCTTTTTCAGGACGGATCATGGGTAACATTCCCGGGAAATGCAAGGGTCTCTTCCAGACATATTGAAGATATTCAGCATGAACTGGAAACAAAAGATTCTTTTCAGATATACATAGGACTGGCAAAATGGGATTACTCAACCGCCAATGTGCAACAGATAAAAGATGAAGAAACCACAAATGGCTCCACTCGATTTATTAGCCCTTTAAACCCTGAAGAGGTGGAGGATATACATTCAAATGGCCCCCATGCATCCATAAGGTTTATGAATTATGTGGTTAAGATATTCTGGGAAACGGAAATAGAGGACTTAGGTAATTATTCCCTTATTCCCATTGCAAGACTGAAAAAAGACGGGGCAAAGGTGGTTCTATCCAATAGTTTTATCCCTCCTCTTTTATGTATAAATGGGTCAAATGGATTTAAGCAGATTATATCAGGTATCAGGGATCAAATCCTATCCCGACTGGAAGTATTAGAAGGTTACAAGCTATCAAGGGAGATAGCACCATCAGAGCTTACAGGAAACTCCATCAGATATATAATGGCACTGATGTTGCTGAATAAATACCTCCCATTGCTTGATCATCTAATCGGAGCAGGAACAGTTCATCCATGGGAAATCTATGGTGTGTTGAGGCAATTAATAGGAGAGCTGAGTTCATTTACAGAACGAATTAATGCCACAGGTAGGACACCGGATGGAAATGAGCTAATATCTGGATACAACCACGGGGATATTGGAAATTGTTTCTCCAAGGCAGGACTTCTAATCGAAGAATTACTGAACGCCATTATTGTGGGAGCAGAGAATATCATCAAGCTCATAAGAGAAGAAGATGACTTTGTTGCACAGATTCCTCCTGAAATCCTGGAAGAAAAGAATCTCTTCTGTATAGTATTAAACACCAAGAGTGACAGGGAATCAGTCATAGATGCATTTGAACATATTGTGAAGGTCTCATCAAAAGAGACCATGCCAACCCTTCTTTCAAGAGCACTTCCGGGAATCTCTCTTACCCACAGAAAAACACCCCCTCCTGGTATCCCTGCAGATCCAGATTCATATTTCTTTATGCTCCACACCAATGATCCCTTATGGCTGGAACTGAAAAGGACAGGAAACTTCTGTCTTCACTGGGATAATGCACCTGAAGATGTGAAGGGGATACTGGTGGTATCCAAATTTTAAAATAAAATTAAGGAAGAACTTTGCATGAGATTAATTGATTGTTTTTGTGAAATGATAAGTTATACCCTGTATTTTCTACAGGACCAGCAGAAAGATCAGGTTACCTGCGAAGACCTTCAGAAGAGATATGACCTCCTTATATCAAGGTCAAAAGATATGGCACAGAAATCTGGATTAATTGAAAAGTGGGAGCAGGGATTCTTTCCTGTTTGTGCCCTATTGGATGAGCTAATACTGGTATCGGACTGGAGAAATAAAGGTGATTGGGTAAGACAGAGACTTCAGAAGATATTCTTTAATACAACCAACGCGGGTGAAGAGTTCTTTCAAAGACTTGAAAATATGAATGATGATGAAGCCATTAAAGATTTAAGAGAGATATATGAATTCTGTCTGGCACTGGGCTTTAAGGGAAAATATTATCGGATATCTGATATGGGAAGACTGGATGACCTGAAATATACCAATATGAAAAAGATTACAGATAATACAGAGCTTAAAATTCCAGAGGAGCTCTTCTCAGAAGCCTATGAGTCTGATGATATCTCCCGAAAAAGGGTAAGAACAAAGTGGCGGTCAGTGTCCCTGTTTTCCATTTTCATGATAATAGTTCCAGCCTTCGCCTTGGTGGGACTTTACTATTTTTATTATTATAAATTAGACCAGATTTTATACGGTTATTTTGAATAAATTAAGGTAGATTATGCGGGAGAGGCAATGGGAAAGATTCTTTTAACCACCCTAAAGATATTTCTGGCACTGCTCCTGTTAGCAGGGCTTGGACTCTTATCCTATCTGCTGGCAACTAAGATGGGATGGCCCATCTGGGCATCAGCGATAATATTTACAGGTTCACTGGGGATATTGTTTGGTATCCTGTTTCTTAAAAAATATCTGCTTCGTAAAAAGGAAAGGAAATTTATCCAGAGGATTATTGACCGTGATAAGGCATCCTTAGAAACAGCCCCGGAGACAAAAAGATTAAAACTCCTTGAACTTCAGGATCACTGGAAAGAGTCAGTTCAAAAATTACAGTCATCTCATTTAAGGAAACACGGTAATCCTCTCTATGTCCTGCCATGGTTTCTTGTTCTGGGAGAATCCAGGAACGGAAAGACCTCTGCCATAAAAAATGCCCGTATCACCTCTGCAATTACTGAAGTGAGCAGGGCTTCAGGGATATCAGGCACAAGAAACTGCGACTGGTGGTTTTGTGAAGAAGCCA
>JALVMZ010000054.1:1428-2363 GCA_027032655.1 Desulfobacteraceae bacterium | reverse complement strand
GGGCAAAGCTACTGAGGGAAAGATACAATGTAAAAAACAAAAAGGCCCTTTTCCTGAGAGGCATTTTTGGCGGCGGGGGCTCAGGCATGACAAAACAGCAACCCGAGAACAACATCGTAAGGGGAGCATACTATGCACTTGCTGCAGCCCTATCAGGTGCCCAGACCACAGCCCTCTGCTCCTTTGATGAGGCATATACAATACCAACAGAAAGGGCAGCACTTATCTCACTTCGCACATTTCAGATATTAATGGAGGAGATTGGCCTGAGGGACACTGTTGATCCCTTAGCTGGTTCCTATTTCATTGAGACCCTGACCAAACAGATGGAAGAGAAAATACTTGAAGAGATGGAAAAGATCGAGAAAATAGGCGGGATGATAGAAGCTGTAACATCAGGTTATGTCCAGAGGGAAGTGGCAAGACAGGCATATGAGTGGGAAAGGAAGCTCCAGGAGGGTAAAGTAATAAAGGTGGGAGTGAATAAATACACGGAAGGTGTTGATATGGAGGTGGAACTGCATGAATATGATGAGAAATGGGCACAGAAGCAGATAGAGAGCCTGAAAGAGCTGAAACGAACAAGGGACAATAAGGCGGTTTCAGTGTCACTCAAAGAGCTGGAGAAGGCAGCCAGTGAAGACAAGAATGTAATGCCATACTTGGTTGAGTGCTGTAAAAATTATGCAACGGTTGGTGAGATGGCAAATGTGTTCAGGGATGTATTTGGTGAGTATTCTGAACCATCTATCTTTTAAAAGTTATTTACCCTGACTCAGGAGAAGGAATGGGGAAATTGATATGTATTGAAAGAGAGAAGGGGGGTGAAAATCAGAAGAAGATAAGGCATGGGAAAATATTTTTTTAACTATTTATCCACCATCAAGGAGGTTTGGTCATGAGAAAGAATTTAGTCTTATTTGTATTAATCCTAT
>JALVMZ010000054.1:0-1418 GCA_027032655.1 Desulfobacteraceae bacterium | reverse complement strand
ATCCTATTTATGGCATCATTTCTATTAGTAGGCATGATGCCCTCAAAGGCGGTAGCAGGCCCAATAAAGCTTAAATATGCAAACTTCCCACCTGCCCCCACATTTCCATGCGTCCAGATGGAAAGATGGAAAAAAGAGGTGGAAAAAAGAACCAAGGGCAAGGTCTCAATAGATACCTTTCCGGGAGGAACCCTGCTTAAGGCAAAACAGATGATGGATGGGGTAATTGCCGGAGTGGCTGATATTGGATGTCTCTGTATGGCATACCAGCCCGGGAGATTCCTCATGACAAATGCGATTTCGCTTCCCCTGGGAATCCCCAATGCCACTGTGGGTAGCCTTGTGCTCTGGGACCTCTATGAGAAATATAAACCAAAGGCATTTTCAAAGGTCAAAGTCCTGACCATGTTCACAACTGCTCCTTCCAACATCATGTCAAAGATACCCATAAGGACTCTGGAAGATTTAAAAGGTGTGCCCATAAGGGCATCTGGTGGTGCTGCCCAGATCCTTAAGGCATGGGGTGCTAACAGAGTGGGAATGCCCATGCCTCAGACTCCGGAAGCACTGCAGAAAGGTGTGGTTAAAGGGCTCTTCTCATCCCTTGAGGTTATGAAGGACTTCAAATTTGCCGAGCTCTGCAAGTATGTAACAATGACCCAGGTTCCTGTATATCCTTTTGCAGTGGTTATGAACATGAATTCATGGAACAAACTCCCCAAGGATGTTCAGAAGGTTATGGATGATCTAAGAGTGGAGCAGGCCAGATGGACAGGTGAGTATATGGATAACCATGTAAAGGAAGCCATGGCGTGGTCAGTAAAAAAGCAGGGTGTTAAGGTAATCACCCTCTCACCAGAGGAGCAGGCCAGATGGAATAAGCTCCTTGAACCCATTGTCTATAACTGGGTTCAGAAGATGATGGGCAAGGGAATACCTGCCCAGCAGATAGTAACAGATATAAGGACACTAATACAGAAATACCAGTAAACCCCTCCTTTTCTCACTCCTGCCAGGGAGTTAGCCCTGGCAGGAGATTTATATATTAACTATTTCCTGAGGAGAAGGGCTTATGGAAATTTTTGATAAATTCTGCAACTGGGCAAATAAGATCATGATCTGGATCGGGGTTGTGCTCCTGTCTGCCATGATAGTTCTCACCTGTCTGAATGTGTTTTTAAGAAAGATATGGGTTCCTATTCCTGGCACATTCGAGCTCATCAAATATTTCAGTGCAGTTGCAATGGCCTTTGCCCTTGCCCAGGCCCAGATGACCAAAACACATATTGCAGTGGATGTGCTTGTGCTGAGATTCCCTCCAGCCATCAGGAAAGTCCTGAACATTCTAAATGCCAGTATCTGCTTTGTGTTTTTCTCCTTTGTTGCATGGCAGATTTCCAGGTATGCCACAACATTAA
>JALVMZ010000053.1 GCA_027032655.1 Desulfobacteraceae bacterium | reverse complement strand
ACATAAGCTTATGCATACTCCGCCTTGCTCTCAAATAAGAGCAATGGCTGGTCTCCTTTCTTTATAACATCTTCACCAATAATGCACTCTTTTACACCCTCCATACAGGGTATCTCATACATTATATCCATCATAACCGATTCCATAATAGCCCTGAGGCCCCTTGCTCCTGACTTTCTCTTTATTGCCTCCTCCGCAATTGCCCGGAGTGCCTCATCCGTGAACTTCAATTCCACATTCTCCAGTTCAAAAAGCTTCTTGTATTGTTTCACAAGGGCATTTTTGGGCTCAGTGAGTATCCTTACAAGGGCATCCAGACTCAGGTGATTAAGAGTTGCAATAATGGGTATTCTGCCTACGAATTCTGGAATCATTCCAAACTTAATAAGATCTTCAGGCTGAACCTTTGCCATGATTTCATCAACATCTTCCTCATCTGATGACTGTATATCAGCTTCAAACCCGAGGGCCTTACTTCCTATGCGATTCTTGATTATCTTCTCGAGTCCATTGAATGTTCCTCCCACTATAAACAGGATATTGGTGGTATCAACCTTTACAAAATCCTGTTGAGGATGTTTTCTACCACCCTTAGGGGGAACACTCGCAAAGGTCCCTTCTATAATCTTCAAGAGCGCCTGCTGGACACCTTCACCTGATACATCCCTGGTAATGGATGGACTATCTGACTTTCTTGCAATCTTATCTATTTCATCAATATATACTATTCCCTTGCTTGCTGCCTCCACATCGTAATCCGCATTCTGGAGCAGGTTCAATATTATATTTTCCACATCTTCTCCCACATACCCTGCCTCTGTCAGGGTTGTGGCATCAGCAATTGTAAACGGGACCTTCAGTATCTTTGCCAGTGTCTGTGCAAGAAGGGTCTTTCCACATCCAGTTGGTCCAATAAGCATTATGTTACTCTTCTGGATCTCAACTCCCTCCATATCCACCTTTGAATTAATCCTCTTATAATGATTGTGCACTGCCACAGATAGGATCTTTTTTGGTCTTTCCTGTTCAATCACATATTGATCCAGAATCTCTTTTATCTCGTATGGTTTAGGAACCTTCCCTGCCAGTTCCTTCTCATCCTCCTGACCATATTCCTCTGCAATTATCTCATTGCAGAGCTGAATACACTCATCACAAATATATACAGATGGGCCTGCAATAAGCTTTTTTACTTCATCCTGGCTCTTTCCACAGAAAGAGCAAAGTAAATCATCATGTGAATCCTTTCTTGGCATACCTAACCTCTCCTATTGTTCTTTTTGTAATGGAATCTCTCTTTTTTCAATGATTTTATCAATAATACCATATTCCAGTGCCTCCTCACTGCTCATAAAATAATCCCTCTCAGTATCTTTTTCAATCCTATCCAAGGGCTGACCAGTATGCTTTGCCAGAAGCTTATGAATCAACTTCTTTAATTTAACTATCTCCTTTGCCTGGATTTCAATATCCGTTGCCTGTCCCTGAACTCCTCCCAGAGGCTGATGAATCATAATCCTGGAATGAGGAAGTGCGTATCTCTTACCCTTTTGCCCTGCAGCAAGGAGAAGCGCACCCATACTGGTTGACTGTCCTATACATATAGTTACCACATCTGGTTTGATATACTGCATGGTATCATATATAGCGAGACCAGCAGTAATTGATCCACCAGGAGAATTTATATAAAGATGGATATCCTTTTCCGGGTCTTCAGATTCGAGAAATAGCATCTGTGCAATAATTACATTGGCCAGGTCATCATGAACCTGATTACCCAGGAAGATTATCCTATCCTTAAGCAGGCGAGAATATATATCATACGCCCTCTCTCCACGACTCGATTGTTCAATAACTATTGGTATCAGCATAACACCATCTCTTTCATATTTGAAATTATACCTAAAAAATACCCTGCAATCAATTTGCAGGGGAAATTGTCATCTCACTTCCTCCTCTTTTTTGCCTTTATCACCTGAATCCAGTTCTATCAATTTATCCTTTTCAACAATATTTATTTTAGCATTATCAATAATATAATTCAAGGTCTTTTCCTCAAGCAAACTTCGTCTTAATGACCCCACAAGCTGATTCTGTTGATAATAGTCTATTACCACCTGCAGGTCCTGTCCCAACTTTTCTGCAATATCCCTGTAAGCCTCCATAATCTCATCATCTGTAACAGTCAGATTCTCTTTTCTCGCTATATGTTCAAGGATCAGCATATTTTTTACTTTCTTTTCTGACGAAGGTCTCAGGTCCTTTCTCAGTTTCTCTTCGCTTAAACCCGCCTTCTCTAAGCTCGAACCTGATCTTTTGAGATTCTCCTTAATGTTATTGATGGCTTTTGTGGTCTCTATTTCCACAAGGCTATCCGGGAGTTCAAATTCCACATTTTCACCTATCATATTTAATGCCCTGAGCTTCATCTGTGCATCAATCCTCTGCTCCTCCCTTTTAATAAATTCCTCTTTTATTCTGGCCTTCAACTCATCAATGGTATTAAAATCAGGGCCCACCATTTTTGCAAATTCATCGTTTAACGGTGGAACATCCATTACCTTTATGTCTAATATCTTAACCTTAAAATCGACACTTTTCCCTGCAAGCTTAAGATTTTTATAATCGGATGGAAATTGAACGCTTACATTCCTTTCCTCCCCCTTTTTTAATCCCAGAAGTGATTTCTCAAAATCTGGATGAAAGTCATTACTACCAATCTTTAGTAAAAAATTTGATGCCTTTACATCTTCTATGGGATTACCATCTTCAAATGCCTCATATTCCAGGACCGCAAAATCCCCTTCCTGTAGCCCCCTGTCCTCCTCCAGGCTTACCAGTTTACCATAATTAAACTGGATACGCTTTAACTGCTCTTCCACATCCTCTTCAGTTACATTCAGCTTCTCTTTCTGTATCTCAATCCCTTTATAATGCTCATCCTTAATATCTATTTCAGGATTTACCTCTATGGTGGCCGTATATTTAAATGCCTCCCCCTTTTTTACCACATCATTTTCAATTAATGGAAAGGTAACGGGTTCAATATTATTATCCTGAAGCACCTGTGGGAGAGTCTCGTTTATTAGTGTTCTTGTGAGATCATCTGTCACCTGTCTCCCAAATCTTCTTTCAAGTATTTCCATTGGCACCTTTCCAGGCCTGAACCCGGGGACTCTCACCCTTTTACCAAGGTTCCGATATGCATCCCTGATGCGCCTGTTTACATCATCTGGCCCTATCTCAACGCTTATCCTCTTTTTAACTGAACTCAAATTCTCTATATTAGCATTTATATTAACTGCCATGAATCTTCCTTTCTATTAATTCCATTTAATTGTCTTTAAAGAAAATAATAATATTCTTTATAATTTCAACCTCAATTTAAGATAAAAGAGAGGTCAATATATCTGCATCACCTTAAAAAATCAACCAGGTATTTGTATCCATCAACTTTTTATTGCCTCATATATTATTGAAACCCCACATAAGATCTTGGTAAACGATATATCTGAGAACCCAACTGCATCAAGAAGCTCCACAATCTCATGGGGTTGATAGAATTCTCTTATTGACTGAGGCAGATATGTGTATGCCTCCTTTGAACCTGCAATTATCTTTCCCAGATAAGGCATTATGTAAAATGAATATAGATTATACAACCTGGCAAATGCACCGGATTCGGGCATGGAAAACTCAATAAAAATGAATCTCCCACCATCCTTAAGCACTCTATGTATCTCTCTTAACCCCTTTTCAGGATTTTCAAGGTTTCTGATACCAAATCCAACAAATACTAAATCAAAACTATTATCAAAAAATGAGACAAACTCTGCATCTCCTATAACAAAATGAATATTTTTATTTCTATTAACCTTACTTAATTTAATTATTCCTCTATTTATCATATCCCTGTTTATATCGTATAAAATAATCATTCCTTCAGGACCAATATATTTACCTGAAATCATCGATATATCACCTGTGCCACCACACAGATCAAGGATCATATCTCCTTTTTTTAATCTTCCCAGTTTTACAGCCCTTCTCTTCCATATCTTATGCATACCGAGACTTAAAATAGTATTCATTAGATCATATCTCTTTGATATCTTACTGAAATAAGCTGAAACCCTCTCTTTCTTATTAAATACATTCATATCTAACTCTCACACCACCCAAGGGCACTATTGACTGTTGGGAGAGAATTCTATTTGAACTCTTACATCTGAAATCAAGTCTGGTGCCCTTTTTGGGGAATATAAAGGAGGGAATGATACTATCTTTTGTTTCGTTTTTTTACCAGTTCAATGAACTCTTCAAGATCTTTCTGGGATCCAAAGGCCTCATTATACAGCTTTTCACTCCACGCAGTTAGACCTATCCTGAAAATATGATGGATCAGTTCATCACACTTTTTTACACCCTCTGTCTTGGATATCTGATATACCAATTCATAGGGGACATTTATGGGATAAACAGCCTTGGGCATTTTACCATCTTCCTTTAAATAATCCTGGATACTCTTCAATATTCTCAGATTAATATACTTTTTCTGAAACTCCCGCTCATTCATCTTCCCTGCTCCTTTTAACATGATATTATTGCTAAATTTATGAGTCAACACAAAATCCTATTCCTACCCATACTTGACAATGGAGTTATTCTTATTAAAATGATATTATAAAAGTAAAAAGGTAGTAAAAATGCCTATTTATGAGTATCAGGCGATAGATGGAAAAAGATCCTGTAATCACTGCAAGGGGGGATTTGAACTGCTTCAGGATATAAATGAGCAGGAGATTAATAAATGCCCTCAGTGCGGTGCACCGGTTAAAAAGGTAATTAGCTGGTGTCATTCAGCGGTGATGGAGACATCAGATGAATACAGGAGAGTAACGGACAGGATAAAAGAATATGAAAGGCAGGGCATGTGGAGCCATGCGGCAGAGCTTGCCGATAAACACTCTGAAAAGATAAAAGACAAAGAACTCAAAATGAGGGCACTGGACAATTATCAAAAGGCCGGCTATGATGTTGACACCCTCTCTAAACACGCCAACCTTGAAAGTGAATGAATCCATCAATTATTCTCATAAATCCATGGATATATGATTTTGCTGCCTATGATATGTGGTCAAAACCCCTGGGTCTTCTCTATATTGGGGGTTATTTAAGGGAGTCTGGATTCAGGATATATCTGATAGACTGTCTTGACATTCATCATCCCCTGCTGGAAAAGAAAAACGGACTGATACCACCTAAGAGACACAATTTTGGAACCGGGAAGTTCTGGAAATGTCGGATACCTCCTCCACCCACCCTTTCTCACATCAATAGACCATATCACAGATATGGAATAACTGAAGAGATACTTATATCAGAGTTAAAAAGGGTGCCTGAACCAGCTCTTATCCTTGTTACTTCTCTAATGACATACTGGTATCCAGGTGTAATACAAACGATTAATATCTGTAAAGACACCTTACCACATGTCCCGATTATACTCGGTGGCATTTATGCCAGACTCTGTCCTGAGCATGCAAAGGCCAATTCTGGAGCAGATTATATTCTGACCGGCCAGATACCCCGGGTAACGGATGAGTTAATCAGTATCCTGGAAGATAATGGTTTAATACCCAGAAATATCATAAAACCAGGGCTGGGATATCCGTTACCCTGTTATGATCTACTGGGGAGGTTAGAGTATGTTTCCATCATTACCTCCACAGGTTGTCCATTCAGGTGTAGATATTGCTCCACACCATATCTTCAGGAAGGCAGAATGATAAGGAGAAACCCTGATGATGTCATTGAAGAGATCACTTTCTGGCACAGAAGATATGGGATCACCGATTTTGCATTTTATGACGATGCACTCCTTATTGATTTTGAAAATCATCTCAGTCCGGTGCTTGAAGGTATAATGAAAAATAATATAAAAGAAAGATTTCATACTCCAAATGCCATACACATAAAAGCAATTGAAAAGGATACTGCAAAATTGATGTTCAGGGCGGGATTTACCACCATAAGGCTTGGGCTTGAAAGCATTGATACGGAGTTTCACCACAGGTTTGACAGGAAGCTCTCAATTGAAGAGCTGGAAATGGCAGTAGAAAATCTGAGAGAGGCCGGATTTACATTTAAGCAGCTCGGTGCCTATATAATGATAGGACTGCCCGGGCAATCTCCCATTAGTGTTGAAAAAACCATAAGATACGCTGGAAGGCTCAAAATTCAGCCATTTTTATCAGAATACTCCCCTGTCCCTCATACTGAGCTGTGGGATGAGGCTGTAAAGGAGGCAAGATTTGATATAGAATCAGACCCCATCTTTCACAATAACACCCTTCTGCCCTGCTGGGATGAGGAAAGACTGAAATCCCTGCCCTATCTAAAAAACCTTGCCCTTCAAATAAGACATGAGCTGGAGTATTAGACGGTTAAGTAATCTTTTTTGGATCTTTTAAATTAATAAGAGTGGCTGCATAACCTGCTCCAAATCCATTGTCAATGTTTACCACCAGAACACCCGGGACGCAGGAATTAAGCATGCCAAGAAGTGCTGAAATTCCAGTGAAACTTGCCCCATAACCCACACTGGTTGGAAGTGCTATTACAGGCACATCCACCATCCCCGCAATTACACTGGGAAGGGCACCCTCCATCCCTGCTACAACAATTATGACCGATGCCTCCTCAATCTCTTCCCTATGAAGGAGGACCCTGTGAATCCCTGCAACTCCTATATCATAGATTGTCTTTACCCTGTTTCCCATGAACCTTGCTGTAACAACCGCTTCCTCTGCCACAGGGATATCCGATGTGCCTGCTGTTATAACAAGGATGGTTCCTGTTCCCTGCTCTTTCTTTTCCCTGTTTAAGACCGTAAGTGTCCCGCTCTTTCTGTAATATGTGGCATGGGGGAATCTACCAAGAATCTTTTCTGCCTTTTCATTGCTCAGCCTGGTAACAAGTATATTGTCTCCCTGTTTATCCATTCTCTCCATAATGGAGATGATATCCTCGGTGGCCTTACCCTGTCCAAATATTACCTCGGACAGTCGCTTCCTCAATCCCCTGTGATGGTCAATACATGCAAACCCGATGTCTTCAAAGGGGAGTGTCTTTAATCTCTCTAAGGCATCATCCACATTAATTGTCCCATCTCTTATCTTAATCAGAATCTCCTTTAATTGATCCCTTGTCACGATAAATCCCTGTGGAATAATATTATTTAAGACCTCAATTTTCTGGCAAGTTCTGCCACCCTTTTTCCCAGCTTAATGGCATTCTCAGATGCCTTTTCATCCGGAGCACCAACACAGGCCACACCGTAATGACCTGTTGCTGACATGGGGTCTCCAACTATAATCATTCCGTATATAAGCAGTGCCTGAATAATGGACATCATGGTTGTTTCCTTGCCACCCGTTGGATCACCTGATGTGGCAAATGCTGCTCCAACCTTTCCCTCCATCTTTTTTCTGACACCCACAAACTCATCAAACACCCTTTTGAGATCTGCTGCCATAACCCCAAAATAAACGGGAGAGCCGGCTATGATACCCTCTGAATTAATGAAATCATCCTTTGTTACCTCTTTTGTGCTCCTGAGCACTGCATCCACGCCCTCCACCTGATTGACTCCCTGGGCAATCTTCTCTGCAAGTCTTCTGGTGTTACCTCCCTTTGAATAATAAAGAACCAGTATCTGCATTGCTTCCCCTCCTTAATATTAAAAATCTTATTTACTATTCTATAGAGCGAAGATTCCGGAGTTTAAAAAACAGGATGACCCGGACATCACAACAGCTCCATTTCCTTATCCAGTTGCCAGGCTCCTACATCAATCCTCTCTCCTTTAAAGAGGAGAGGGCCATTGAACCAAAGTTGGTGGTCTTGCTCAATGCCCTTGTAAGGTGATATATGGCCTCTTCTGTAACTCCTGAATCTACCATAGTAATTGCCCTCTGAACAAGGGACTGTATATCCTGCCACTCACCCGTGGTCATTATCCTGTTTCCAATTCCTGCTTCTTGTATTATCATGTTAAGAAGGTTCTGAATCATCCTTTCAGCCCCGGATCTTTCATTCTGGCTGAGATTTAATGCCATCTCAATCATCTGGGATGCCCAGATTAAGCCCACCTTAATCTTTTCACTCTGAGAAAATAGCGTTATTGCATCCTTTACTTCCAGTTCTTCCATTATCCCTTTCCTTCCTTTCTAAATATACTTTGGGGGCAGATCTTCTTCCCCATCAAATTTAAGACCTTTTATTATCATGGCGGTTTCCGTGCCATGGGCGAGTATCTTTCCGTGTTTATTCCTGATTGTGGCATCTCCAAGACACAATGTCCTGCCAATCTTTATGCTCCTGCCCTCCGCAATAAGGATACCATCAGATGCAGGGGCCAGATAATTTATCTTGAGTTCAACAGTGGTTAAATTAATCCCCTCTTCTAATTCCGTAAACATTGCCCAGAATGCTGATGCATCAAGAATTGAAGCAAAAACTCCTCCATGAACAACTCCGTATGGCTGGAGATGCTTGTTATCAATCCTGACTTCAAGAAGGGATCTACCCCAGTCCATATCTTTCAGCTCCATTGAAAGGAGTGTGAAATATGGACATCTATTTACTTTGCTCTTTACAGCCTCTATGTATTCTGGATTAAGTCTTTTCATGGCATAATCTTTTACTTTGATTATGATTCCACTTTAATGGTTTCAACCCTGACCCTTGCAAGGCCTTTTCTGTAAAAGCCAAGCCTCTTTGCCGCACCAGCACTCAGATCAATTATACGCCCCTTTACAAAGGGACCTCTGTCATTTACCCTCACTATTATTGAGCGATGATTTTCAAGGTTTGTAACTCTTACAAAAGTGGGTAATGGAAGATACTTATGTGCTGCTGTAAGGCCTTCAGGATCAAATACCTCACCATTTGCTGTCATATGCCCCCCTCTCTTGTTCCTGGTCTCATACCCATACCAGGAGGCGATACCTGTTTCTCTGTAACTGCGGGCCTCTTTTATTGACATGGGGACATATCTTTTGCCATTCACCACATAAGGTGAATTCTTTACCCTGCCCCTTTTAATGGCCTCCTTAGGTGGAAGCCCATCTATCTGTTCAATTCCCTTCCTTGTAAGAGGCCACTCAATCGGCGCTTTGACCACTTTAAAAGTAAATCCACCAACCTTATAAATAAACTTTCCTGAGCCTATGACTATCTTTGTAAAACCTTCTGCTGTCTTATAAGTTACATGGAAAGTGCCTTTTACAAAATTATACATCCTCTTCAATGAACCACATGAAGAAAAGGAAATGGCCAGATATGGGAGTATAATTAATAAAATGAAAAAATCATGATGTTTATTCATCTTTTTCAGAACCATGTCCCTTTTATCCATCCTTTACAGGAATTAATATTCAATTATGTCATCAAGGGATGAGATACTTATTACTTCATCCATCCTTACATGAACAAGACGACGATTCTGGCGGACCCCATACTTCTTGGAGTCCAGGATGTATTTCTCCTTCAGTGTGGATGTCTCTTTGCTATCATGGACATCCACCTCCCCCAGGGTAATATATGATGTGCTTATTTTTTTCAGCTTACCTATATAGATAAAATCCGATCTGGTATCCACAACAATATACTGGTCCATATAACGAAGTATCTCCTGATGGAGATCAGAATAATTCCCGTCTTTATTATTAACTTTTCTATCTTCAGACATATCCCCCGGTATCAAAGGCCCTCATCTTTATATCTTCTTGCAAGGAGGCTATAATCTTTATACGCCTCTTTAATCCAGTAAAGCTGCCTTTCATCAGGACTCCCCTTGATCTGGCCTGGCACCCCGATAACCAGTGAATTATCAGGCACATACATACCCGTAGTAACAAGGCTGTTTGCCCCTATGATACAGAAATCGCCTATCTCAGCATCGTGTAATAAGGTTGCATTGATCCCGATCAGCACATTGTTACCTATCTTTTTGCAGTTTATAACCGCTCCATGTCCTATGTGGACCCTATCTCCAATAATTACATCACACAGAGAGGAATTGGGAGAGCCTGAATGAATAACACAGTTATCCTCAACCGCGGTCTCCTTTCCAATGATAATTCTTCCCATGTCTCCCCTTATAACTGCCCCCGGCCATATGCTTGAATTATCCCCAATCTCCACATCACCAATTATATAGGCAAATTCGCTCACATAAGCAGATGGAGAAATCCTTGGTCTCATTCCATTAAATGCCCTTATCATATAAAAACCTCTCACTCAACAAAATACCTATTAATTGTTCAATTCATGTAATCCTTTGATAGTAATCCTTCATCTGAACAAATGGTCTCCTCTGGAACATCCTTAGATTAACCAATCCCATCTTCTGTGCCCTGAACTTAAAGGCGGTTTTAAGAACACCCAATCCATAAATTACACTCCTTTTGAAATTAATGGAAGATGCCTCAGGAAAGTATCTTGTGGGACATGATACCTCTCCTATCCTGAACCCAAAAAAGATTGCCTGGATCAGGATTTCATTATCAAATACAAAATCATCCGAGTTTAAATGAAAGGGTATGCTCTCCAGCACCTCCCTTGAATAGGCCCGGTAACCAGTGTGAAACTCTGATAGCTTGGTCCCCACAATCATATTTTCAATGGCTGTAAGTATTCGGTTTGCCATGTATTTATAAGCAGGCATCCCTCCTTTAAGGGCGCCTCCTCCGATAATCCTTGACCCCAGCACCACATCATACACATCATATGCTATCATGCTTGCCATGGCAGTAATAAGCCTTGGTGTATATTGATAATCAGGGTGAACCATTACTATTATATCTGCCCCCCTATTGAGTGCCTCCTGATAACATGTCTTCTGATTCCTGCCATATCCATAATTCCTGTCATGGAGGAATGTCTCAATATTTAATTTCCGGGCAAGAGATACAGTCCTATCCCTGCTACCATCATCCACAAGTAGAATATGATCTACAATATCCCTGGGTATCTCTTCATAGGTCATCAAAAGAGTCTTCTCTGCATTAAATGCTGGAAAAATGACCATTATCCTTCTTCCATTTAACATGACAATATTTTATGTTAGATACAGAGTATCTTATAAATAGATTTTTCACTGATATCACAGTCTTGAATTTATATCACTGGTTTTATCTTATGGCAAGACCTTCAATTCTCTTCATCAAATTGTATGCAAACATGATTTAAATGATAGAAATACCAATAGCATTTTTCCACGATATACTTTAATACCCCTTAAGCCAAAGAAGATGAGTTTCAGCATCTCACCATCAAAGCCATCACCTTGTTAAAGTATCTATTTAACTCTCTGATAACTATATTTATTATACATCCTGGCCACTTCCTTTCCTTTTGCTTCTTCCTGTAAGCTCCATTATAATATGGATATTTTAAAAGGGGTAAATTTTTCACATGATCAATAATATGGTATAATCCACTGGAAATAGATTTTTCTTGTAATATTCTCTCCATTTATTATAATTATTATCTGCTGGAGGCATCAATGCTTAAAGAGGAATACATAAGGCAAAAATTAGCGCATCTATTTAACAAAGAGCAGATATCAGCCCTCATCTGGCTTGTAAGGGAGAGCTATGACCAGCTTGTCAAGGTATCGGATTTCAATGAATTAAAGGAGATAGTAAGGGTTCTGGGGGTGAGGACATCTGAGCTGGCAAATGCTCAGAAAAAGACTGAACAGAGGCTTGACTCTCTTACTCTCAGGGTGGAGGAGCTGGCTGAGGCTCAGAAAAGGACTGAGGCAAGGGTGGAGGAGCTGGCTGAGGCTCAGAAAAGGACTGAGGCAAGGGTGGAGGAGCTGGCTGAGGCTCAGAAAAGGACTGAGGCAAGGGTGGAAGAGCTGGCTGAGGCTCAGAAAAAGACCGAGATTCAGGTTCAGTCCTTAGCTGGTGAGCTAAAAAAGACCAGAAAGGAGCTGGGTGGCCTTTCCATCACAGTGGGTTATACACTTGAAAATGAGGCATTCAAGGCACTTCCTGGCCTTTTATTAAAAGAGCATGGTATTAAGATAAAGGGAAGGCTCAAGAGGACATATCTTAAGGATAAATACGGAAGGGATATTGAGGTCAACATATCTGGTGAGGGAAAGAGGAATGGCAGGATACTTACCATCATAGGTGAGGCCAAAAGCCAGCTTTCAAAAAGGGGAGTGGATGAGTTTATAAGGAAAAAATTAAAGAGGTTTGAGGGGGTATATGACAGCATATTCCCTGTGCTTGTAACCCACATGATATCTTCTCCAGGGGTTGAGGATTACACAAGGAAAAAGGGAATAGCCCTTTTCTTTTCCTATGATTTCTAAACATATTTATAACTCAGATGCCTCTTTTATTATCTTAAATGAACCTATACTCTGCCTATGAGCAGGGCTTTATCAGGTGGTGTGTAAGCATGGATATATATGGCATAAATTCCGATAGTAGTATTTTCCTGTGATATACTTCCATATACCATTAAGTAAAAGGAAATGCGTTTTGGCATTTTAATCCTTGTAAATACATCCTTTAAGAACCTCCTCTTACTTGATTTTCTCCTTATGGGATTCCTATCACCATTTATCTCTTTATAAAGTCTTCCACACATTTTATAATAGAGCCGGGGTAGTGTAATAATTCTTGTGTCAGGGATAGAAAAGGGGTACCTCTGTAAAGAAAAAAAGGAATAAAAAAGAGAAAGGAGGCACCCCATGAAAAGAACAGTAATAAAGAGTTTGCCACAAGCGTGGGAAATAATCAAGTATAATGAGACCCTAAAGGAATGGACAGGGTAAAAGTGTAGAGGATAATAAAGGAAGAGAGGGATAAGAGATGAAACGAAGGAGATGGACATCAGAGGAGAAGCAGGCAATAGTGCTGGAGGGTCTCAAGGGTAATAAGACGCTATCTGATACATGCATAAAGACCGGACAGGTGAAGAAATAAATTCACAGGAGGGAGAGGAAGATAAAGCTGATATTAGAAAGTCTAAAAAATTATCAATGAATCAGGTAATCCAGATAGAAATATAAAAATTGAGTATTATTGAAGAGGCATAGAGAAAATTTAGTAGATGGATTGAAGTCAATTATAATAAACTCAAATTATTGTATAATTCTTGAATCAAACTATAGGTTAATTGCTTTGAAAATAGTCTCTTTATCTGGAAACAAGCAATGAAAAATGATAGACAACCTGCCGTCTGGTTTCCGGCTGTCCGATGCGGTAGCGGAGCAGATGTCTTCACAAAGCGCCTCTGTAATGGACTAAATGCGATTGGCATTCGCGCTGAGATAACCTGGCTGCCACTGAGGGCCGAATATGCCCCCTGGACAGTCCCTATCCCCAAACCGCCCGCATGGGCCAATATTGTCCATATCAACTCGTGGCTACATCCACGATTTCTGCCACAGGAATTGCCAGTAGTTGCCACCCTCCACCTTTGTGTGCATGACTCTGGTCTTATTCCTTACAAGAGCCGTTTACAGGCGCTTTACCATCGTCACTGGATATACTCTATTGAGTCAGTCAATCTTCATCACGCTCGATGCGTTATCGCCGTAAGCCGCTATACCGCCAAGCAAGCTAAAGCTGCATTCGATATTGATGAGATTGAAGTCATTTATAACGGAGTGGACTGTAAACGTTTCACTCCTGCACAAAGGGACAAACCTCATTCTCCGTTTAGGCTGCTTTACGTTGGTAATTGGTCTGTGCGCAAGGGGGTTGAGCTTCTCGCCCCAATTATGAAAAACCTTGGGCATAATTTCAAGCTGTATTATACAGCCGATCGCCAAGGCCGTCACAATAGGTATCCCTTGCCTACAAATTCTCTCAACCTGGGCAGGCTTTCAGGTGAGGCACTTATCCGCTCTTACCGACAGGCCGATGCATTGCTTTTTCCCAGCCGACTCGAAGGCCTCCCACTGACGGTTTTGGAGGCAATGGCATGTGGGTTGCCAGTAATTGCAGCTGATGTTTCATCTCTGCCGGAATTAATTCAGCACAGAGTAACAGGATGGCTTGCCATGGACCACACCCCTTCTGCTTTTGCGGATGGGGCAAGAGCTATTGCTAGTGATCCTATCAGATGGAAGGCCATGTGCCAGGCGGCACGACAATCCGCAGTCAAGTTTTTCAGTGAAGAGCGTCAACAGGAAAAGTATGTGAAACTATATCTGGATGTATTGTCCAGGGAAAAATTTTATTCATGAGTCGAACAATATTTGGCCTTACGCTTAATTACAGAGATGCGGCTGCTACCACACGCTGCATTCAATCACTGCTCGATAATGGAGTGGAGCGTGTGTTAGTGTGGGACAATTCTGCCGACGGCGGATTCTCCGCGGAGCAACTTCTTAAGCTGTGGAGCTGGGAGAAACGAGTTACAATAAAAGTAAGTCCTAACAACCTTGGCTTTGCAGCTGGAGTTAACCGTGCTCTCGAACAAATTCAACAGCAGTGCCCCACAGCCTGGGTTTTTCTGATTAATAACGATGCAATCGTTAGACCAGAGGGTCTTAAAGAGCTCAGTCGAGTTCTATCTTCTCACCAAAAAGCAAAAATTGCTTACTCTGCTTTCAAGCAGGATGGGGGGGTAATTGGCACAAGATATTACCACCGGTATCTGGGACTGTTGAGTAGCCGCCCATTTCCTGGCACCTTCCCATACCCTACCGGATGTGCTCTCTTGCTCGCACTTGATCGACTGGATCTACCATTATTTGACGAGGACTTTTTTATGTATGGTGAAGATTGCTTACTGGGATGGCAATACGGAGAGAAAAATATTGTTTTCGTCCCCCACGTCTTGGTTGATCACCAAGGCTCTGGTGCTAGTCACATCGGCAGCTCTTTCTATGAAAATCATCTTGTTGCAGGACACTGGATCCTTGCGAAAAAACTTGCCAGAAACTCTGCCGAATATTTGTTTCTTTGCCTCGGCCGTCTGCTCACACTCTCTATGCGTGCCTTGGTGCGCGCTCTACGTTATCGAAGTATGACGCCCATTAAGGCTCTATGGCAGGGCTGGCGAATCGCTCACGGTAAAGATACTATGCTCAATGAACCTGATTAGAATGGTAACTTCTCCTGAAGTAGTGACATCTTCCACGAGTATCTCCGTCTGGATGCGATAGAATGCGATCAATGGCGCCCAGCCTGTATTCTATCAAATATTTTACAATCTTTATTTTACAGGCTTCCACTAGGATTTTAAAAAATAAATAGACTTAACACATTTTCATCACTTTTTTTCGGCTTCAGGCTTAGAACATCCTTTATAGTGCTCTGGTATTTGAATTTTCTCAAAGACCAAGGAGTGTCATAATACCTTTTAACAACTATACACTTGTTATACCCAGCCTTAACAAGCAAATATCCCATTTCTTCCCTTTCCTCATCAGAGAGGAACATCATATGTAGTTCCATGAAAATCTTCGGCCTATATTCAAGGATAGTCTTTTTGCCCCCCCTCAGAGCGCTGGCTTCAGCTCCCTCAATATCCATTCTTAATGTAGTAGGTCTAATATTTTTTCCTTTACAGTATCCATCTATAGTGACCGATTCTACCTTAATGGTATCCATCTTTTCCCTAATGTTGGGCTTGACACCTCCCCAATTAGCAATCTTCGAGCGGAAAAAGTCCATTTTGCATTCCCTATCAGATATTGCCAGCTTATTAAGGATCCATTTATCTCCTGATAATCTGTTATTTATTTCCAGAATATCGAAAAGCTCTGGGTCAGGCTCAAAGCAATGAATTATACTCTTCTTTTGTGTACACCTTGAAGCTACCATGGCATAATAACCGACATTGCTTCCTATATCGAGTACTGTTTCTTCTCCTTTCAAAAGCTGAGAGTATAGGAAACTTGCCATGGGTTCGTGAGATCGATAAATCTGCAACTCCTCAGTGAGCCCTCCCGGTCTATCGGAAAGGAAGAAGTAGGAACCAAACAATTTTATTTTTCTGCTTTTCAATTTCTCTCTATTTAGCCTTCTAATAAACCAATGTACATATACCCCCCCATATAAAATACGTGCGACGTAGCCACATATACCTTCTTTTTTTATAAACCCTATAATTCTAGATGCATCAAACATACTTTTATAACCTCCGTCCCTTCTACAATATGCATTGTCATACTCAATCACCTCGACATATGCTCTGACAATGCTCTACAATACTTTAGCTCAACTCCATGTGAAAATTCTCACGATCTCAGTCAAAAAATATTACGATACGAAAAGTGAATCAGAGCAGTTTAACCAATAAGGCTGACATTCCCAATTGTCGCTGAGCAACAAGCATCATCGACGCAAGAATCTCTAAATAACTAACAGATAGCTTTGCAAATCTCCAATTAAAATCGTCGTATTGACAGATGTTATTCTATCCTCAACCTCCAGGATGCCGCCTTGTAAGCATGCACACTGTCATCAGTACTTCTAAATTATTTCTTGACAAGAACAATGCTATTCCAGAATTTTTGTTTTTCACTGATCAAATAAATAGTGACTCATCGACATAATCAACCACTTTTACTGAACTTCTGACTTCGGTTTGGTAGTTCCCTTGGTGAATTGGGATATGATTTGCTCACATTTTCCAATTCTTAAATTGCTCCTTAGCAAAAATACAATCATAAAGATTAAGACTGTTTCTGTAACAAACGTCGCCAATATGGCTCCTCGCCAGGCCATCACTGATATCAAGACAAGATTTAATAAGAAATTCATAGACGCACCAAATAAAAGGACTCCCGTCACTCGACTTTCATAATCTAACTTTAGTAACAGCACCTGCCCCAAGTTTCTGATTATAAAAACTATGGGTAACCAGGCCATCCATCTCACTATATTTATCGATGCCTCGTATTTAAGACCCAGCACTCTCGGGATTATAGGTGCCACGAAATAAATACCCACTCCCACAATAATGCCTCCCAGAATTCCCCAAAAAACAATTTTTGGTATGACATTTACTTCTTGATTTATCTTTCCTTGGGAAAATATTCTCGGTGTTGCAGCAGCCATGAATCCTTGAAGTGGAATCATGGCAAAATCCGTAAGCCTGTATGCTACCGAATAGATTCCTGCCACTTGGGGAGAAGCAAGTCTTGTGATCATCGCTTTATCTAAATCAATAATAGCTTTTTCTCCAAATACATTTAAAGAGAAAGGAATTCCTTTTTTCAGCGTAGTAAATAATTCCCCAAATGGTATCCATACGGGTTTCCCCACCTTTTTGGTCACCACCCATACCGTGTATATTGCCGAAATGAAAGAAGCCACCAAATATAATATCCCCCATATTCCTAACAGAGAGATTCCATGATCATATAGCTTACTCAATAGTAAGATGAATAGGGCAGCCAACAGCTTAGGAAATGTGCTCATTACCATAATGTTACTGGCTGAAAACTCTCTGAAAGCCGCCTGGCAAATATTGATCCCCATATATGTTATAGGAAGCAGAGATACTTCTGCTATCCCTATTCCCAATACAGTTCCAAAAGGAATACCCCCGGGCAAAACCAAACTTGAAACCAGAAAGAAAATGGCCAACAACACAGGGCTAGTGACGAATAATAAGCACAGAGTTTTACTCCATCCTTTTCTCAGGTTTTCTTTCCCTTTCAAAGTATCCCGCATTATCAAGACCCTAGAGCCTAGTCCAGTAAATGATCCTACCATTGTTGCCAAAGCAAGCAATCCAACATATAAACCATATGAACTCACCTCTAAAGCTTTAGCCACACATACGAAAACTCCTGCTTGAAACATTGCCCGTAAGCCGATACCTGTACTAAATATAGCAATACTTAAAGGAAAGACTACTCTTTGATTATTTAAATAGATGCTATTATTTTGAGACTGTTCTTCCATTATCACCAATCTTGGTTCACAGTATCGTCTGATTATAATGATTCATACAAATTGATGTAAAATCACGTGTTAATTAGAACACCCTCCTTGCCCATTTCCCAACATCTATTTATCTTAACCTTGGTTTGCTTTAATAACTCCAGAATCCTTAAGCATACCTCCTTGTTTTTCACAGAATCCCTCACCCTAGGAGCAGTTATTCGTACCTTTTGATCAGATAAAAATATAGACCGCTTCTCTCTTCCCCATCGGTAATAGCCAGGTAGACCCTCTCCTCGGCTGTATCTCTTCTCTGCAAGCTCTTCCACCTCTCAATTCAATTCCTCTGCCACTGACTCCAGTTCTAAGGGAATAAGCAACTGTATCATCGCTATCCTTACACCCAGCTCTGAACTAAATTCCTTCTCCTGAGAGGTAACTTTACTCTCCTCTTGACTTCCCCCCAATTCATGTTATCTTTCTTTTCATAGGTGGTTCCTTTCTTTTTGGTATTATTGATATTTACATAAGTTATATGTAAGCCACTTCTATTTTTTAACGAATTTTATCATACCCCCTCCAAAAGCTCTCCATATTCTCTTATTACTTTTTCCCATAGAAAATTATTAATTACTAACTTCCTTGCTTCTTCTCCTTTTTTTCTCCTTAATTCATCATCTTTTAATAATTTTAAAATTTCTCTACTGAATTTTATAGCATCTAAGCTAATAACCAGACTGCCTATTTTCCCATCCATTAAGGCATCTGTAATTCCTTCTATGCAAGAAGCAACTACAGGGACTTTACAAGAAGCAGCCTCAATTGCCACTATTCCAAAACCTTCAAAATCTCTCTCTATATGAATATTTGGCATAATAAATATATCACATATATTATATATGAGTTTAAGTTCTCTATCATCTATTTTCCCAAAAAGCACAACCCTATTTTCCAGTTTTTTTTCTTTTATTATTTCTTCTATTCTATTTTTCATAGGACCAGCACCTACGATCAGATAGATAAAATTTTTAAATTCTTCCAGAATCAAAGGAATAACCTCGTATACAAACCAATGTATTCCTTTCCTTTTCATCAATCTTCCCACAGAAAGTAGAACTTTTTTATCGTTCAAATTTATTTTAAACTTCTTCTCAAATTCTTTTCTTAATATTCTTTTGTCTTCATTTATGTAAATTTCGTCATTAATGCCATTAGGAATGACTTTAATTTTATCTTGTTGAACTCCCCTTTTTATGCATTCCTCTTTAGTAGCTCTACTTACACATACTATCCTGTCAGCCAAATTTATGCATTTAGGAATTAGTAATTGATAAATACTATTCCCATAAGTTATATCCAATCCATGAACGGTAATTAATATGGGTTTTTTAAAAATCTTTAAAGGTGGTATAAGTATGGAAAGTAAGCCATCAGTTATAAAAATAAAATATTAACAAACAAATGCTTTTAAATAAAAAATAAGGTAAGACTAATAATAGCCACCTGCGGCTTCCACCCCATTTTAATAGAATGACTTTTAGGTATTCTGAGAAATGAAGGTATAAATTGTAAGATACTTTCTCAAGCCCTCCTATTTGAGGAGGGAAATTACGAGTAATAAAAAGCATATTTGTAGGGATACTCTTTTCTCTCATGGATTATTAATAAAAGAATATATCATATAAAATTACATAAATTTATTACCACCTTCTGATCTTTCAAATCTCATCTGGGAAATCTGTTCAGAGACAAGTCCCATCATAAAGATTATTATTGATGTAGTAAATAAAAGAGCACTCATATTGGTAAATCGCCCCCAGGAGATAAATGTATAGAGATAGTATCCAAGTCCTGTTAAAAAAAAGAAAAGACTTATGGGAAGAAATATTTTTAGCGGTGAATAAAGGGTGCATATCTTAAGTATTATGAGAAAAAACCTGATTCCATCTTTAAATAGATTTATCTTACTCTTTCCTTTTACCCTTTTTCCCATCTTTATCGGGACATACTTAAGACTTCTTCCACTCCTTAAGACACACATGGTCAATGTTGTTGGATAGGAAAATGTATTTGGAAGAAGGTATAGGAAATTTTTTGCCACATCTTCCCTTATTACCCTGAAACCAGAGGTCAGATCTTCCACCTTAAAATTGGTCACATATGATGCAAGCCAGTTATAAAACTTATTTCCCAGACTTCTTATGAAAGATGTATGAGCCTTCATCTTATCCCTCACTCCAACTACCATATCAAATCTATCAATATACTCTATCAGTCTTTTAATTTCTGCTGGTTCGTGCTGGCCATCGGCATCCATAAATACAAGCACCTTTCCGGATGCAAGCCTTATCCCTGTCTTTATTGCTGCACCATTTCCAATATTATATGGATGACTGTAAACTATAGCCCCCGAATCATATGCTACCCTGGCGGTATTATCTTCAGAACCATCATCTACGACAATGATCTCAAAATCCGGATAC
>JALVMZ010000052.1 GCA_027032655.1 Desulfobacteraceae bacterium | reverse complement strand
CTCCCTTCGGAATTTCCTGTAAGAAGTTTCGTGGGTTAACCTTCCTAAGCTGAGAAATTGGTCCTCCTGCTCTGCATAAATCGCACGATACTCCAGCCACGCCTCCCTGGGACAAATAAGATAGGCCTGGATGAGATAGGGACTAACCCACCAATTTGATTCAGAATTCGAGTATAAAGGTTTCCCTTTTAAAGAATCCAAATTTCTTGCTCTAAATCTTCCTTTCTCCAGAGATAACCAATATGTTCGCTATAATATTCCTTCAATTGTCTAAAAGGAACCCATCTGAACTTTGACTCTTTCCATTCTGGAGGCAAATTTTGTCTTGCCCGAATTCCCAGGATTTTCAGCATCCGATCATATAGCCACTGTCGATGAATTAGATAGGATTCCTGTTTTTTATTTAGATCTTTTTCTTCATATACTTCCTTATAAAATTGCTCAAGCCTTTCTTCATCTTCTGGAGAGAGCATAACCAAAACTGACATCTCATCCCGGTAAGCGATAAGGGGATAATCTCCCAGAGTCTCATAAAATCCTGTGCGATCAGAAAAACGCAAGTGACAGTAAGCCTCCCATAATTCAACGCTTTTTTCCTGGGATATACGTTTTAACAACAAAGAAAAGTAATCTCCGAGTCGCTGGTAAAGTCTTTCATCATCAAGAACTTCTCCCTTCCAAACCTCCCTGACAACCTCCAGAGCTACCCGTCCATAAACATAGGAACCTCTTAAAAGACTTTCTTTTAAAGAAAATCTAAAGACCTCTCCTCTGTCTTGTTTCCCTTCCCGGTTACATCGTCCTGCAGCTTGAACAAAGGAATCCAAAGGGGAAATTTCTCTAAAAACCCGATCAAAATCCAGGTCTACTCCAGCTTCAATTACCTGAGTGGAAACTACCAGAAAAGGACCATCTCCTAAAGCATCATGAATTTCTTTTATACGCTTTCTCCGATGAAAAGGTACTATGTTAGTAGACAGATACCATCTTCTCACATCCGAAAATTGTTCACGGATTTTTTCCCACATTTCCAGGCTTGTGCGAATAGTATTCACCACTATCAACTGAGATTTGCCCTGCGAAACTCCTTTTTTAATGAGTTCAAATAAATTGTCATTTTCTAAGACTTCTTCAGCTTTAATCCGCTTAATTTTTTTGAAAAACAAGAAGATGTAATTTTCGGGGGAAAGTTCCACTGTTTTTATTTTTTCCATAAGTCGGGGCTGAGTTGCGGTCATTATCAGTATTGTTACCCCAAGTTCCTGTTGAAGGAGAGAAAAAATCCATCCCAGGGCTTTCCAGTATTCAGGTGGGAATTGCTGAGGTTCATCAAGAATTAGTATACTCCCGAGCAAATTATGCATTTTTTTCAACATACGATTTTCATATCCAAAGATAGTATGAAATACCTGAACGAAAGTTGTAATTATAACCTCACTTTCCCATCCTTCTACAAGCATTAAAGCTTCTCTTAATGGTTTTTCCTCCTCATCTTGATACCGAACTTTGGCCAAATGATGGTGGGCGATGAGAAAGCGCCCCGAAAAACGTTCATACCGGGGATGAAATGTAAGGACTTCCCTAAGAACCTCTTCTACCTGCTCAATTAGATTGATAAAAGGAAGAGCATAAATTATTCTGGGAGGAGTTCCCCATATTTTTTTTAAGCGTTTTCGCCATATAAGGGCAGCTTTAAAGGCAGTTAGGGTTTTTCCAGAACCTGTAGGTGCGGTCAGGGTGAATAGTCCTGGGATTTTTTCTTTTTCTGCCCTATTCCAAACTTTCTCTTGAAGTAAGGACCGGAGCTGATCGATAGGGTTAAGGCCAGCCTTTTTATTTGCTAAGTAAGAATCAACCAAAGAAGGCTCTAAGTTTTCACGCTTAGGGCGATCAATTCCAGAAGCGGCAAATTTATCGGCACTAATTAAGGCTGAAAATAACAGCTGAATCCGTAAGGCCAATCGACCAGTTTCAGGCCCCAGTTCCTCTGAATGAAGCGTCTTCCTACGTAAACTCCTCAATAACTCCCTAAAGAGATAACGCAACTCTCTAACAAAGATTTCAATTTGTTCAAAAGAGTAGCCAAGGAATCCTTCGTCCGCCTTAGAGTATATTCTACTGAAGGTCGCGCGAATTTCTTCACGATGTTCCTGCAGATTTTCCCATTGCTTTCTTAATATATCCCATTCATTTTCTTCTCGGGGAAAAGTTTGTTCTGGAATCCTGAGGTAGCCATGATGGCGATGGACAGCAAGATAAGCTAAAAGTGGAGCTTCCCTGTGGTCAGGGAAGTGTTTTCGCACAAGATAAGCTGCAAAGAAAGCGGATATCATGCTGTGCTGAGAAAGTCTTCGCGAAACATGCTCCTTCTTGAGGTGAGCCTGAAAAAAAGTGGTAAACTTTCCAAAATCATGAGCCAAACCTGTAAAAAAGCCCAGCTCTCTTAGAAATTCACGCTCTTTCAAGGCTGGATGATCAAGAATACGCCGCGATTCATTTGCAACTTCAATTAGATGTTGCTCAAGGAATTTACCCGGATGAGAAAGAAATCTCATGCATAAAACTCCCAAATACCCCACTAAAATCAGGAAGTTCAAACACTGGATATGGAACCTGGACAATAAAGGGTTTTCCATTTGCCTCAAAAATAAGGACAATAGTGCGAACCGGACTTCGGTAGGGTTTTACTCTAAAGTCCTGAGTGATTCTATCAAGAAACAGGCGAAGCCCCTCTTCTATTTTGAGAGAAATATCTTGGGTATGTATAATGGGGGTCCCCAAAGGAACGGCATTTATTTGCTCCCCCCACAGAGTCTCCCCTATCCAGATATCTTCTATCCAGCCCAGGGCTTCACTTACTCCCAAATACACAGGCCAGATAAAATTCTGTTTTTTGAAACGATCCACAATTTTTTCCATAAGGATTTCATCCGGAGACGAAAGATAAACCCGATAGCGCACTATTCGGTAAGGAGGTTTAGCCAGGACCCATTCCACGGGGATTTGTGTTCCCTGGCCCCGCTCATAAAGCTTATTATCTTTGGTAAAAAGGTAATTCAGAGTAAATGTCCGCTTTCTAACCGGGGTAAGCATACGCACAGCCACCCACAATTTTCGAGAGGAAAGTTTCTCATAATAATTATCACGCTCGAACCCTAACATTCCAGCCACTAACCCCATTAGAGTAGTTCTCGGGGGAAAAAGGTAAGTTAGGGCTGAGGTTGTAGTATAGAATTTCCTAAAGTGAGCCATAGGACCAGCTATAGTGAAAGCCACGAGGGGAATGCGTTTCATGATAACCCCAGTTTTGGAACTTCTTTGAATTCTACTCCTTGAAGTGAATTTTGAAGCCTTTCTGCAAAAATCTTCCCTTGCTCAAAGGCAGGATGCACCCGATAGAACACTTTTTGAATCTTTCCTAGGGCTTCATAAAGGCGTTCTTTCAACCCGGAAAAGTCAATTTCCACATCCTCTATACTTTCAAGCCCTTCTTCTTGAACAAGTTTCAAAGGTTCCCGATAGTCTCCAAGAAAGATGTATGGATCTTGGTATTCTACTCGCAAATAAAGTCTGGGAGTCTGACCGATTTTGCTACGAGTCGTAGCCATAAGAGGAAGGGCTTCAAAAAGGCTTTGGTCTAATAGAAGTAAGTCAGTCTCTGTCATTTCTGTCTCACGTGCCCTAATAGCACTCACTTGCCCCCAAAAAGCAAGGAAAGAATACTTTACCCTCCAGTCCTTCCCAAAGGTTCCGTATTCCCCCTTTTCCCCAATTTCTCTACCAGCAAAAGTGGAAGAAATGGTTGAGGAAGGGAGAATTTCCACCTTATTCAGGGAATAACCCCAGGTAAACTGGACAGGTCCTGTGAAAGTAAGCGAGGCTCCAACATTGGCTCCCCCAATAGGAACAGTGGCTCCGAAAATACGAAGGTCAATTAGATGTTTTTTTAGAAACTCTATAAACCCGGGCTCTTTGGAAAGATCCTTGGCCTTCTTTCCAGGATTATAAATTTTTGCCAAGGTCTCAATCCGTTCTTTGGCCGATACTGTGCGGGGAAGACCGCTCTCGTCTTCCCTCCTGACCCATACATCCTGTGGTTCGTAGCCTAATTTTTCCCACAAATCTTCCCCAAAATTTAACCAGAAATCCCGAAGATACCTTTTAAGGCGAACATCGCTTACCAAATTTCTCGAAGTTTCATAATCCATCCGGGGACGATTTTCCTCATCTGGATCCCCATTAGGATTGCACAATCGGGCATCATAAAGAAATAAAATTTCACTATTTTTCTCTAGCATTTTCACACCTCCTTAATTCTATATTCTTAAGCCCGGAATCGGGCTAGGCGTCCAAATCCGTATCCGGCAAGAACCCAATAAGTTGCTTCGTGGGTGGAAACCGTATCCCTTGAAGCATTGTATATGCTTTGAGCTATAGCCATAATCTTTTCGGCTTCTCTATAAGCGCTATTCTTTAAATAATATCGCATCCGAGAAAACACATGATTGAATAGACGCTTAATTTTTATTTCATCCATTCCCGTAAAGGTTACGGCATTTAGAATAGCCGGACTTTTTGTCCCCCTCTGCTCTTCCCCGATCTTACCCATAACATAACCCAGAAGGAACAGCGCTGCCTTCCTATCCGAAAGGCCAGCTTCCTCCATGTATTGGGCTAAATGTTCAGGGAGAATATCTTTCATCATTATACCTCCTGTTTGACTTATTCCGGTCAGCAAACCAAGATATCTTAAATATTTTCTTAAAATCAAAGTCTGAACCATGTAAATTTGTAAAGATACATTTTTCATTCTATAGCCCCTTGTTCCTCCTGTGTGCAGGAGCCGAGCCCCTTTTAAAAATATTTCAGTCAACCGTTCCCAGCCAAAGGGATATCTCTGAAGAAGAGACTCAAGATATGTAAGAAACATTTCAGGAACTTTAGCCTTTTTAGGGATAGGAAACATTTTAAATTGTGCACCAAGATCAAGATTCCAAAATTCTTCTTCCCCAAAAATTTCCTCAGCCCACTTTCTCGTGTTTTGCCTTGCCTCATCCAGTTCATCTAAGCGAGAGGGTGGAACTTCATGGATAACGCGATGAATTTTCACTGCACTATTGCTAATTGTGGCGAATACCAAATCCATACGAATGAGGTGCTTAACATTTTCCCAATCCCGTCTGAATTGAACATCCTCCCTAAGTTCTCTCTCAAATTCATGCCATCGTTTTACTTCCCGGGCCGCATCCATTCGGCGGACGAAGAGCCTTGAGAGGTCGTAAATTCCCACCTCGTCGGGAACTGGATATGGAAGAAGAAAAACAGCCTTTCCTGCTAATCTTGATTGAAGTTGCTCCGCCACCAAACGATCTCCAACAAAAAGGGTATGATAACACTCAGAACACACTCCGAAAAGGGAAGGATATGTAAGGCTTCGCATCCCTGGAGCAAATCCAGGCTTATCCGTGTTAAAAAACTTAAGAAATTTGAATTTTTTAGTGTCAGAAATTACTAAAGCCTGACGGTTACAGAGATGGCATGATTGTAAGGGAGCATCTTCAGGAATTTGGGGAGAAAACTGTTTTTTAAGAAAAATTTCATACCCACTATCAAAGACTAAAGGCCCTTCTTTGTCGGCAACTGTCCAGTAAAGCCTCTCTTTTTTCGATACTTCTGGGGCAAGAGTTTCTCTTAGGGCATCGGATATATCTTTGAAGAATTTGTCTTCGGAAAGCTCTTGTGCCAGTTCTTCTATACTGGAAAAGGACTTTTTTGCCTTCTCTTTTAGCTTTTTCCAGAAAAGAGCCTCTTCATCTTCTCTTAAAACCTTATGAGGATCTAAAATAAACAGAGGCTTTCCAGAAACATCCTTAAGGTTTAAAATATTTAGCTTAACAAGCTTCCTAAGGCGGTTATATAGAGTTGAAGTTCGCAATTTCGTTTTTTCCAGCTCAGAAAGAAGATTGAAAGGGCTTTTTCCCAGAAGATAAATCAAATTATCTGTGATGAGAAAGTCTTGAGGGGTATTTCCTCTCCGATTCCCTACCCACCGGTAAAGCTCGGCTTTTTGCTGGTCAAATTCCTCCCGATGAGCAGAACCGTATTCAAAATTAAGGATAACTAAATGTGCCGGAGTTTTTACCGGTGAGATTGGTAAATCTTTTCCTGGAACCCGTTTACCTAATTCATAAATGATTTCAATCATAGAATACTTCTCCTTATAAACGCCCTTGCTTTAACGATATTTTTATTATTAGAGGCTTCGGAATAACATGATGTCCTAATCCTAAGGGCAATTGTAAGTCCGATAAAGACCTGTACTTCAGAATAGAGATGTTATTAGTTAAAATTCGGCTTATGGCCCTATAGCACCAGCTAAGGGAGAATATGAACCCCGTTTCGTAGATGTGTTCTACGATCCAAGCAATCTCCCCGCTCCTCAGAAAAGCAAAATTCTTTGTTTTTCTTTCTAACCCACCCAAAACCACCCCCTCACATAAAATATTTTGGAAAAAATTTTGGAAATGTCAAGTCCATTTTTGCTTCTCCCAAACCTCCAGCATGCCGGAGCCCTGGGTGGCTTTTATGGCCCCTCCAATATTCCGAATTCTCCCAGTTTAAGTTCTTCGTCTCCGTTTACAGTGGAGTCCGGGGAGTAGCATATAAGCGGTGCGGCAAGGCCAAATTCAAGGCCATTTTTGCCTTTCCTGTAATATCCATAGGCGGTAAGAACCTCTATTGAACCGGTGAGGGAACCCTCTGGAACAGGGTTTAAGCTCTCCCCGCCTGCTGCCAGAGCGTGTGAGGCAATCCGGGAATTTTTACTAAATTTAAGGATTATTTCTCCCCTTTCTTCCCTATAATCCGCCCCTGCAATGGTCCTTTTTCCCTCAATTTCCAATCTCTCCAGTTTCACCCTTCCCCAACCATATCCCTTCTCACCGCCCAATTGGATTTTATTAAACACCTCCCCCAGGGGAACTTCCACGGAGTTTATTTTGATAGTAATTTTTTCTTCCTTTGAATTTTTAAGAGCCCCTTTTTCAATCCACAAATCCCCTATCAGGTAAACCGGGCGGCCATCATTTGTCCTTGGCGATATAAACTCAACCTCATGAAGCATTCCCTCTTGCGTCGCCTTTTTGTCATAATCTATGGGCTGGCCCATATAGCCCGATTTGAGGAGGAAATTGAAGTCTTCATGCTCCCAGGGAAAATAGGGACTTTCCCCATCCAGAGATGGCCAAAAATAGCCGAGACGGAATTTCTGGCGTAGGAAATCCCCAATTTTTTTATACATGGAAACCTGGC